>JAGVII010000453.1 GCA_020056155.1 Afipia sp. | reverse complement strand
CCCTTTTCGGCATAGGCTTCATGGTTCGTCTCGATCTTGTCGAGCGCGTAGAGATAGTTGACCATCAGCCCGTGCGATTGCTGCATGCCCTTGTCGGAACGGTCGCCGAGGAAATTCAGCCGCTCCAGCTGCGCGCCGTTGCCCAGATGAAAACGTGCGACCGGATCGAGCGGATGGCCGCGCGAACCCTTGGCTTCGATGAAGTAGTAGGACGCCAGCGGCAACAGCGCGCCCTTGACCTGTTCGGCGGTTTCCTCGTCATCGGCCCAGTCCAGCGTATCGAGTGCGGCGAGCGCCGCGCGGGCCGGCGCATCGAGCAGCGGTGAATTCTCCGACGCGCGTTCGCGCTTCAGCCAGGCTGCGAATCCCGGAACAGGAGAGAGCGTCACGAAGGTCTGTACGTTCGGCAGTTCGCGCTTGATGTCCTCGACCACCTGCTTGATCAGGAAGTTGCCGAAGGAAATGCCGCCGAGGCCCTTCTGGGTATTTGAAATCGAATAGAACACCGCCGTCGTGGCGTCGCTGGCTGCGATCGGCGCGCGCGTCAGGTCCAGCAGGGGCGCGATCGCCGCCGGGCTCTCGCGGGTCAGCGCCACTTCGACGAAGATCAGCGGCTCATCGACAAGTTGCGGATGGAAGAAGCCGTAGCAGCGGCGATCCGACGGCGCGAGACGGCTGCGCAGATCGTCCCAGTTCGAGATGGCATGCACCTGCTCGTAGCGGATGATCTTTTCCAGGATATTCGCGGGCGTGGTCCAGTCGATCCGTTGCAGCACGAGAAAACCCCTGTTGAACCACGACGCGAACAGATGCACGAAATCGCTGTCGACATGCTTGAGCGCCGGATGATCCTTGATGTGCGCCAGCAAGGCCTCACGCATCCGCACCAGCGACGCGGTGCCGCCCGGCGCCAGATTGAGCCGCCGGATCAGTTCCTGCCGCCGGGGTTCGGCGGCCTTCAAGAGCTTGCTGACGGCGTCGGGTGAGGTGCCCTTGTCGCGCACCGCGGCCAGCGCCGCGTTCAACTCTTCCATATCCGGCCCGAACAGATCAGCCAGCGCATTGAGGAAAGCCAGCTGGTCGGCTTCGCTCGCGGCTGAATAGCCGGCCAGCAAGGTATTGGCGAGCGCGACACCGGTGGCTTCGCCGCGCCGCGACAGCAGGGTTTCGCTGAGTCCGATCAATTCGGCCTGCGACATCGCGCGGGCGCCGTTCGACAGGCCGAGCAGGCTGCGGCCCCGCTCGGTCAGCGTGGTCAGAAGGTTGCTCAGGGAGGCGCGGTCCAGTCCGAGGGTCGGCATCACGTCAGCTTGCTCCTGCGCAGTCGGCGTCGGTTGCTGATGATAGACGGCGATTGCGACCGATTCCAGACTGTTCGGTCCCGACTTTCGTTTGGATGCCTGATCCGCAAGCCACCGGCGGTTATGCGGTTCAGAGGCGCGCGAGCGATGTGACGCGGTCGATACGGTCGAACTTGTCGAGCGACATGACGGCATCGGCGAAGCGGTCGGCGCGCTCCTTGAGCACGGGCCGGGCGAGTTGCAGGAATTTCTGCTGCATTGCCGCCGCGTCGGGGAACGACGACGGCTCGCCCGACGGATCGGGGATCAGGCGCTCCAGCGTGCCTTCGCCGCTTTCGATGCTGACGCGCGCGCCGAACGGATGGCTGCGGCCTTCGAGCCGGGCGTCCTGCACCACCTCGATCCTGTCGGCGAGCGCCTCGATCGCCGGATCGCCGAGCCGCTTGTAGTCATCCCAGCCGAACGAGCCTTGGTCGAGCGCCAGCGCGCCGGTGAAGAACATCGAGAACTGTCCGCCCACCACGCTGCGCGCGTGGCGCTTGGTGGCGGCGTCGCCGGTCAGGGTGATGCCGTTGCGATGCAGGCCGATCTCAACACTCTTGATATTCTCGGGCGTGAGATTGTGCTCGCGGCGCATGGCGATCAGCGCATCGATGGCGGCGTGGGTATAGCGGCAGCTCGGATACGGCTTCACGCCGATCTTCATGGTCTCGTAAACGCTGCCGAGACCGGCGACGGCCTTCTCCGGATGCGCGTCGTCGCTGTAGCCGACAAGGAGCCCATGCTTGCCCTCGACCGATTCCGTCGAGCCGATGAATCCCTCGCGCGCCAATGAGGCGGCGACGACACCGTTCATCGCGGCGGCGCCGACCTGATAACGCTTGTTCCATGCGCCATTGACAAGAAACTGCAACGAGCCCGCGGCCTGACTGCCGGAGACTCCGAATGCGGCGACGATCTGCTCCGCGCTGAGTTTGTAAAGCTTCGCCGCGGCCGCGGCCGCGCCATAAGTGCCAGCGGTTGCAGTGGGGTGAAAGCCTTTTGCATAATGGGATGTCGGATCGAGCGCATTGCCGAGACGGCAGCAGACCTCATAGCCCGCGACGATCGCGGTCAGCACATCGCGGCCGCTGGCATTGACGATCTCGCCGACCGCGAAGGCGGCGGGCACGACAGGGGCGCTGGGGTGCAGCGAGGAATCCGCATGGGTATCGTCGAAATCGAGCGAGTGGCCGAGCGCGCCGTTGAGCAGCGCTGCGATGGCCGGGGTGTAGGTTTTGGCATCGCCGCACACCGTTGACCCGCCCTTGCCGTCGAGGCCGAGGGTTGCCAGCATTGCCAGCAGCGACGGTGTGGATTCGGCCTCGCTGCGGGCGCGGACGGCGCTGCCCAGAAAATCGAGCGTCAACGCCTTGGCACGCTCCAGCACCTCGGCCGGAATGTCATCGTATTTGAGGTTCGCGACATAAGCGGCCAGCGTTGCGGTTTCATTCGCCATTGTTGGTCTGTCTCCCGAAATCGGCCGGGAGGCTACGCGGCTCCTGTGCCGCGTTCAAGCCGTGCCGGCGCAATGCTTGCGTGCGGGATCATTCTGTCTAGGCCGCGACAGCCTGCATGACCGACGCGCGGTGGAGTGAAACGCCCGCAGTGACCCCGTCGGCGACGGCCCACGCGACGCTGTGCGGGACGCGCGCGACGTCACCGGCCGCATATACGCCCGGCACAGTCGTCTGTTTGTCAGGCCCGGTGCGGATGATCGGCCCCATCGGCGTGTCCTCAAACGCACAGCCGAGCTGATGGGCCAGGGGACTCGCCATCCGGATCGGCGCGCCGACGAACAGGGCTGCAACCGGCACCACCCGTCCGCTCGCAAGGCGCACACCCGTGAGACCGGGTGCCGCGCCCTCAAGCCCGGCGACCTTGCCCGGCTCGATTACGACATGACGTTTTGCGAGTTGCGTGCGGGCCGCGTCGTCGAGATCGATGACTTCGTTGGTGAAAAACGTCACCGGACCCCAATCAGGAACCAGTTCTGCCTGATGAAGCGACATCGGCGAGGTCGCGAGCACGCCCAACGGCGCGCCGTTGAGCTCGAAACCGTGGCAGTAGGGGCAGTGGATCACTGTTTTGCCCCAGCGCTCGCGCAATCCGGGAAAGTCCGGCAACTCATCGACAACACCGGTCGCAAGCACGATGCGCGTTGCGTGTGCCGACTGGCCGGAGTCCAGCGTGATCTCGAATCCATGATGATCGCGCGCGGCGCTGACGGCCTCTCCCGCGACAAAGGTGACGTTCGGATAGGACAGCAATTGGGCGCGCGCATTGGCGATCATCGCGGCGGGCGCATTCCCGTCGTGACCGAAGAAGCCGTGCGAAGCATCGGCGAAACGATTGCGCGGCTTGCCGGCATCGATCACCAGAACATTCTGCCGGGCGCGGGCGATGTAGGTAGCTGCGGAAATACCGGCGAAACTTCCGCCGACCACAATGGCGTCATACTGCATTTTTTTGTTCTTGCCTGGCTTTGTAATCCGCGAAGCGCCGGTGAAAATCCGCGGCGAGATCCGCGAGCGTGATACGGCCGAGCCGCTCCATCAGCAGGGCTTCGGCCTCGCGGAAGCCCTCGCTCATGGCGGCGTTGACCGCCTGCTCGACAAGGCAACCCGGACTTTCGGTCCGGTTGCCGATGGCGAAGAGGGACGGCGTGCCGAGCGCTTCGTGGATGTCACGCATGGTGACCTTGGTGAGATCGCACGCGATCACCCAGCCGCCGCCGTGGCCTTTCTCGGAGCGGACGAAGCCTGCGTCGCGCAGGCTCGCCATGGTGCGGCGGATCACGACCGGATTGGTGGCGAGGAATGTCGCCAGGGTTTCCGAGGTGAGGGGCTCGTTTTTTTCCGCCATGTGCAAAAGCACGTGGAGAATCGAGGATAACCGGCTGTCGCGTTTCATGTAACTTTGTATGTTACATGAAACAAAAAGAGTCAACCCCGCTTAATCCGGAACCTGCCGCAGCATCGCCGGAACGATGATTCGGTGAAACGGCATGATGGTCGCGAGATAAACACGCCCGAGCAGGTTGTGGGTCATCACCAGCGTGGTGGCCGTGACCTCACGATTGGGAACACGTCCTGTGACGTCGACAACCACGCGAAAGTCGAGATGCCCGTCGTTGAATCCCGCCACCAGCCGCTGCGGTGTTGCGCTGATCACCGGAAACGGCCCGATCGAATCCGCGACGATGGTCTTTGTATGCGTGGGTGTCTTGAGGCCGAGCGGCGCCACGACAAGATTTCGCAGCTTCATCAGGCCATCGATCCAGCGCGGCAAACGGAGGAACATCCGCTCCGCCGCCTGCCGCGCGTCGAGCGCATCGTCGCTCACAGCGATACGAAAGGAATCGCCGAACTGCGCGCCGGGAAGCAGTCCTTTCATCCCGGTGTCCGGCTCAAAATCGTGAACGTGAAACGCCTGAGCGCTCATGTTGCAAGCCTCAGCCGCTGCGTCAGGGCATGAAAACGCAGCACCAGCAGGATGGCATAGATGCCGGTGCCGATCGACAGGCCGGTCCAGACACCGATGGCGCCGAGACCGATCCAGAACGCAAGACCGTAGGCGGCGGTGAAGCCGATGGCCCAGTAGCTGATGGCGGCGAGCAGCAGCGGGATGCGCGTGTCGCTCAGCCCGCGAAGCGCGCCGGCGGCCACGGTCTGAATGCCGTCGGCGATAAAGAATGTCGCGCCGACCAGCATCAGCGTGGCGGCGAGTTCGACGGCAGCCATGCCCTGTTGCGTCTCGCCGAAAAAAAGCTGCGCGAGATCGAACCGCACCACAATGACGGCGAGCGTCATGGTCGTCATGAACACGATGCCGAGAATCGTCGCGACCGCTCCGGCGCGCCGGATCGCGGCCGCGTCGCCGCGCCCGAACGCCTGTCCGACGCGCACGGTGGCGGCCATGCCGATGCCGAACGGCACCATGAACAGGATCGCCGCGATTTGCAGCGCGATCTGATGCGCCGCAAGGGCGCTTGTGCTGATCAGGCCCATCAGGAGACCGGCGGCGGAGAACAATCCGTATTCGAGCAGGAACGACAACGCGATCGGCGCGCCGATCACCACAAGCTGCCGCATCAGCGGCCAGTCGAACCGCCAGAACCGGCCCAGCACATGAAATTT
>JAGVII010000583.1 GCA_020056155.1 Afipia sp. | reverse complement strand
TCGTCGTCGGCGCGGTGGCCTGTCTTCTGGTGTTGCTGAAACGGATCGACCGGGGCGGCTGATCTGTTCCTACGGCCTTTCGACCGGCACCTTCCGCCGCGTGATGACATCCACCACGCGGTCGGGGGTCAGGGCGCGGCCAATGGGCCCGAGATCCGCGATGAAGCCCACGCTGTAGCGGGTCCTGGGGCGTCTTGCCGTCGCGGCCTTGAATACAACGCGCGCGACGGTCTCTGCGGACATCACCCCGAATTTCTGCGGGTTCAGGAAATTGTGCATGCGCTCGCCAAGGCGCTGCTTGAAATACGCGTACGGACTGTCCGGGCCGGTGTCGGGAATATGCCTGAGCATCGTCGCCTCGAACTGCGTGGCGATCGGTCCGGGCAGGACATTCACCACATCGATGCCGAAGGGTTCGATCTCGGGGCGCAGCGCGTCGGTCAGCGCCTCGATGGCGAACTTGGTGGCATGATACGCGCCGCCGCCGATCGAAGAGACCCGGCCTGCCACCGAACTGATATTCACGATGCGTCCGCGCCCGGCGCGCCGCATGGCGGGCAGCGCCAGTTGCGTCAGCCGCAACCCGCCGAACACGTTGGTCTCGAATTGCAGCCGCAGGGCGTCGAGCGAGATTTCTTCCAGCGGGCCGTACTGGCCGTAGCCGGCATTGTTCACGAGAATTCCGACCGCGCCGAATTCCTGCTCGATGGTTTCGACAGCAGCGCGGCGCGCATCTTCACGGGTGACGTCGAGCGTCAGTGTGCGGCAGCCGAGGGCGCGCAAGCCGTCGAGCGCCGAGGGATCGCGCGCCGTGGCGAATGTCTCAAAGCCTGCCGCACGGAAAATTGTCGCGGCCGCCCGGCCGACGCCGGTGGAGCATCCGGTGATCAGCACCGGGCCCGCGGCAGGATTCGCATCGGAGGCTGGCGTCATTTGCGGCGGGCGGATTTTGTCTTGCGCTTCGCGGGGGCGGAAGCCTTGGCGCTTCTGCGCAGCGCCTCCCGCAGGTCTTTCGGCACGCCGTGCTTATTCAGCAGATCGGCAAAGGATTCATCCGCCAGTTCCTGCAGTGTCGCCATCCGGTCACGTCCGAGTTGCACCAGGGCCTGATAGGTCGTCTCGTCGAATTCGATGACCTTGCGCATTGCCAATCCCTCGTGTGCGGCGAATTCAAGCCGCCGTCATACAAGGGGTTCCGCCGGTCGCGGTCAACGCTTTCATCCTGCGACAAGGGCGACCACGAACAATGCACTGGCGGCGGCAGAGGCAATCGTCCGCAGATGGTTCCAGAAGGTCCAGTCCTTCAGGTAGCGCGCCCATACCGCAGCGGCATCGGCGCTGGATGGATCGACGGCGCCGAGCGCGTTGTTGAGCGGCACGTTGAACAGAATGGTCGAGACGAACATGCCGGCGACGTAAAGGACGCCGGCGGCAAGCATCGCCATGGCGGCTGACTCGCTGAGGCGAAACAGCGCCAGGCCCGCGAGCAGCAATGCCGCAAGGGTCGTTCCGAAGAACAGCGGCATGAACAGCGATTTCTGGATGACGACGTTGATCGATTGCATCGCCGCGATGCCGTGAGCCTGCGGGATCTGGCCGAGCGCGGTCATGATGAACGTCGAGAACGCGAAATACAGTCCCGCCATCATCCCGCAACCGATGGCGCAGAACCAGAGCAGCGCGTTGATCGCGAACTGGGTCATGTCAGATGCTCCATGCGCCGGTTGCCGCGGTCTTGCGGACATAGTCGGAAAAATCGCGCGCGGGGCGGCCCAGCGCCTCTTGGACGCCGTGCGTTACGCTTGAGTTGCGCCCGTCGAGAACCACGGTGAAAAGCTCGTGCAGCAGATCGATGACATCGTCCGGCGCCGCGCCGCGCATCCCGGCGGTGAATTCCTCCGGCGTGATCTGGCGGTAGCGGATCGGGCGGCCGGTGGCCTGCGCAATCTCCGCGACGGCGTCGGCGAATGTCAGCAGCCGCGGGCCGGTCACCTCGTAAAGGCGGTTGGCATGGCCGTGTTCGCTCAAGGCGGCGGTCACGACGTCCGCGATATCGTCGATGTCGATAAACGGCTCGCGCACGGACCCGGCCGGAAGCGCGACCTCACCGGCCAGCACGCCGTCGATGAGATAGCTTTCGCTGAAATTCTGATCGAACCAGCTCGCGCGCACGATGGTCCACTCAACGCCGGAGGCTTGCAGAGCGGCTTCAGCGCGCTGCGCGCCGGGCTCGCCGCGTCCCGACAGCAACACGAGCCGTTGCAGCCCTTTGTCGCGCGCCAGGCGGCAGAGTTCCGCGATGGCTTCGGTCGCGCCCTCGACCGCGAGATCGGGCTGATAGGTAACATACGCGGCGGACACGCCGTCGAGGGCTCTCGCCCAGCCGTCCGGGCGGGTCCAGTCGAACGCAGGCGTGGTGGTGCGGGAGACCGGCCGGGTGGAAAAACCTCGCGCTTTCAGGAGAGTATTGACGCGGCCGCCGGTCTTGCCGCCGCCGCCGATGATCAGGATGGGATCGCGCTGAGACATGAGAGCATCCTCTGATTTAGAAATACGAGTATATCTCGTATTTGCAAAAAGCGATAAACTCTCGTATCAGGATCGTCAAGCGATTCTTGGCGGTGAGTGCGATGACGGCGAAGAAACTGAAACCGGCGAGCATGGGGGCCGAACCGGCGGGGATGGCGCGTCTGGTGCCGGCGCAGAAGCGCAGCCGTGAGCGCTACGAGAAGATCCTCGAATGCGCCGCCGCGATGATCGCCGAGAACGGCAGCGAAGCCTTCCGCATGAGCGACGTGGTCGAGCGCAGCGGCGTGCCGTTCGGCTCGCTCTATCAGTACTTCCCCGACAAGACCGCGATCATCGGAACGCTGGCGGAACGCTACAACGCGGTCGGGCGCGCCTGCGTGCGGCAGGAACTGGCGGCGGTCGAAAACAGGGCGGATCTGCGCCCGGCGCTGTGGCGGATCGTCGACGGCTACTATCGGATGTTCATGGACGAGCCGGTGATGCGCGACATCTGGCAGGCGACCCAGGCCGACCGTACGCTTCAGCAACTGGATGAGGCCGACGGCGAATTTCTCGCCGGCCTTCTGCTCGATACGCTGAGGCGTATCGCGCCGCGCCGGGATCCCGCGACACTGGCGGCGGTCGCGCGATTGACGATGACGCTGATCGCGGCGGCGGTCCGGCACGCCATTACGCTTAAGCCGAAAGAAGCAGAGCGCATGATCGCCCTGTTCAAGCGCATGCTGCCGGAGGACACAGCCGCGCTGGCCTGAATTTTTTCTTCAGGCGCCGGATTTCCCATCGGCTTGAGCCTTCCGGCATGCCGAAACGGATGCCTGCCCTGCGCGCGTGGTCACACATTCGTTTCTTGACGGTTCGGCGGCGCTGGAGGAACGCTTGATTCAACGAGGTTTTGATCCTGCACCGGAGATTGCGAGCAATGAATAGACAGAAAATCATTCTGGCCGCGATCGGAATCGCCGCTTTCTCGACGTTTGGTGCCAGCCCGTCCCTGTCGCGCGATTATCCGTTCTGCAGAAAGGCCGAGGCCGGTCCGGGCGATTGCCGATACGATACCTACGCGCAGTGTCTGGCTGCGGTGTCCGGCACCGCAGGTTATTGCCAGGAGAATTTCTGGCTTCAATCGTCCGGCCGAACCATTCCGCCGCGGCGCGCGCCTCGTAACTGACGCCGCCGAGAATACCGCTTTTGCGGCGCGCGGGGCTGCGCGCCTGCATAATGACCCGCCGCTCCCCACGCATGACGGGCACCTTAAGCTGAATTTTCCCCTAAACGCGCTGCCGGGTGCTGCCGAAGTGCCGATGTGGCGGGCGTTTGCGCACTCTATCCGTGCGCCCAACCGCCGCGGGTGGAGGGTTTTGGATGCGATCTTAACCCTGTGATTTTACTTAAAAGAAAGTCCTGCATGTGCCTATGGCTGCGGACGCAGAACGCTCCATCATGAAGGACCAGCAGAACGATGACCTCAAGGTCCGTCGGATATTTCGGAGCATTGCTGCAATGGGTCAGACGTCGCTTTTGGCACAGCATGCCGTGCGGCGACGATCACAGCCTGCGCCGCAAGCTGCTGATCGGGACCGGCATCGCACTCGTCTGTACCGGGATTCTCGCCACCAGCGTGATCGGCCGGTCGCTCGATGATTATCGCCGCGCGCGCCAGAATCTGAGCGGGCTGGAGAGCTACCGGCTGATCCTCGATGCCGCCAATCTTCTGTCGGCTGAACGCGGGCCCTCGAACAGCGTGCTTGGCGATGCCGGTGTGACGCACGGTGCGCTGCGCGAACGCCTGACCGCATTCCGCGCGAAGTCCGACGCCATTCTCGATCGGCTGTCTGCGCGTGCGGGTGTTTCGCCGGAGATGCTTGCGCCGACAAGAATGCAGCTTCTGGAAGGCCGCCGGCAAGTTGACCACGTCGCGGCTATGCCGCGCGCGGACCGCAGCGTCGCGGATGTTCAGGCGGCCATCGAAAGCATGTTTCAGGTCGTGGATACATTTCAGTCCGTCGTCGCATGGAAGGCGGGGGCCCTGACGGTATCAAGTCCGGGATTGGCGGCGCCGGTGATGACCGGGCGGATACTCGGAGAGCTGCGCGAGCATGGCGGCCGGATCGCGTCGCAGATCATGGCGCCGATTGCCGTCAGCCAGCCGCTGCAAGTGAAGCATCTTGTCGACAGCAACCGGACGCGCGGCCGCATCCTCGAACTGTGGCGGCTGACCGGAGACGAGGACGTGATCGGCCGAGACAATCCGCGCCTCGCTGCGGATTGGCGCGACGTCCAGCGGATGTTCTTGGAACAGGGTCTGAGTCTGGTTGACGGGCTTGTGGCGGAAGGCCGCATCTCGGGCAGATATTCGATGACGGCGGACGAATTCACGGTCCGTTTCGTCGAGACGTTAAAGCCGCTGGAGCGCCTGCGCGGCGGATTTCTTGATGCCGCCATCGAGCGCTTCACCGTGCTTCGCAACGGAGCGCTGGTGACCCTTGCGATAACGATCGCCATCACCACGGTCATTCTCGGAATTCTGGCCGGTCTGCTGGTCGCGGCGCAGCGGTTTGTGTTCGGGCCGCTGATGCGGGCGCGGGAGGCCGTGATTGTGCTCGCCGAGGATCGCCCCACCGTCCCCTATCCCGAGCCGCATCACGCCACCGAGATGCGCCGCCTGTTCGATGCCATCGAGTTTCTTCGCGGCAGGGTCGCGGAACGTGCGTCGCTGACCAAGGAGCTAAAGCAGCAGGCGGAGACCGACGGGCTTACCGGGCTGATGAATCGTGGCGCCCTCGACATGATTGGGGAGCGCCACGGCAGCCGGGCCGGAGAGGATGCTGCCTGTCTGATTCTGATGGATGTCGATCATTTTAAGGCGATCAACGACCGCTACGGGCATCTTGAAGGCGATCATGTGCTGAAAGAATGCGTGCGTGTGGTGCGCCCGATGCTGAGGCCGGGCGATATCTTTGCCCGCTTCGGCGGAGAAGAGTTCGTCATCCTGATATCGGGTGACGATCTCACCGGTGCAACGGCACTCGCGAAGAGAATCCGCACCGTGCTGGAAGCGCACGCGTTTGTTCTGTCGGATGGCACGGCGCTGACCGTGACGGCGAGTTTAGGCGTTGCGAAGGGCAACCTCGGGCAACTGGCCTGGCGGCAGCTGGTCGAGGCGGCCGACGCAGCGCTCTACCGCGCCAAGTCCGACGGGCGCAACTGCGTGCGCCATTCGCAGCCGTTGCATCCGACGCTGGTGCCTGACCTGCCGGAAGGTCCTGATGCGCCGGCGAGGAAGGCCGCCGTCTTGCGCTAGCAAACCTTCCTCAGCGACGTCTGGCGCGCCATCAGAACAGCATCGCGAACTTTATACCGTTGAATTTGCTGTATAATTTTTTAACAATCTCCTCGCCCGCGGCGGCCTTTCGCGTCCGTTTCGGGGCAAGTGGCGGCTGGAGTCATCCCCGGCCGCATTGAGATTCGGCGAGATATCCCTATGTCATTTCGATAAGGGAGTCCTTGCTGTGCAGATCGTACAAGCGACTCTTGTTGCGGCAATTGCAGCCGCCACCCTGATTGTCTCTCCCCTTTCCGCCTCAGCGGATGAGAGCCGCAAACTTGTGCTGACGATCGCGATCGATGGAGCGATCGGACCGGCGACCGCCGGTTACGTGAAGGATGCCTTGGCGAAGGCGCATGAACGGCGCGCAGACGCCGTCATTCTGCGTCTGAATACGCCGGGCGGCCTCGCCAGCAGCATGCGCGAGATCATCGCCGATGTGCTGGCCTCGCCGGTTCCTGTCATAGGTTATGTTGCCCCGTCCGGAGCGCATGCCGCCAGCGCCGGCACTTATCTCCTCTATGCAACGCATATCGCCGCAATGGCGCCAGGCACCAATCTCGGCGCAGCGACACCGGTGCAAATCGGCAGTCCGGTGCCGGGCCTGCCGGGCGCCGCCCCTGACAAAGACGGCAAGGACAAAAAAGACAGCGCCCGGCAAACGGAGCCGAAGGACGCCATGACGGCGAAGGCGACAAACGACGCCGCCTTTATCCGCAGCCTGGCCGAGTTGCGAGGACGCAACGCCGATTGGGCTGAGAAAGCCGTCCGCGAGGCTGCCAGTCTTTCCGCCAGCGCCGCGCTCCAGGCGAGTGTTATCGATCTCATCGCGCGCGACCCGGTCGAATTGCTCAGGCAAATCGATGGCCGCGTCGTGGAACTTCCCGGTGGCGAAAGGCGGCATCTGGCGACGAAGGATGCGACGATCGAGACGATCGATCCCGGATGGATCTCGCAATTTCTGTCGATCATCACCAACCCCAACGTCGCCTTCATTCTTCTGCTGGTCGGTATCTACGGTCTGATTTTTGAATTCATGTCGCCTGGTGCCGTCGCCCCCGGCGTGGTCGGCACGATCTGTCTGCTGCTGGGCCTCTATGCCCTCAACCTGCTGCCGATCAATTATGCCGGCCTGGGGCTGATGGTGGTGGGGATCGCGCTTCTGATCCTCGAGGCCTTCAACCCGACCGTGGTTCTCGGCCTCGGCGGAGCCATCGCCTTCGCCCTCGGTGCGCTGATGCTGTTCACGATCGAAGCGCCCGGATACCGGCTGTCATGGACGCTCGTCGGCACCGTGACGGCGATGTTCATCGGGCTGACTCTCATCGTGCTCGGCTCGCTTCGGCACGCCCGCAAGGCTCCGGCACAAGCCGGCGGGCAGGCCATGCGCGGCCTGCCCGCCGAGGTTCTCGACTGGAGCGATATTGAGGGCCACGTCCTCACGCAGGGTGAACGCTGGCAAGCGCGCAGCACGGAAGCATTCAAGCCTGGAGAGATGGTCGAGGTGGCCAGCATCACGGATCTGACGCTGACGGTGCGTCGCCGGCCGGCACTCGGCGCCGG
>JAGVII010000409.1 GCA_020056155.1 Afipia sp. | reverse complement strand
CTCGATGCCATGACCGGCGAAAAACACCACGGCGACATCGGCGTCCTGCGCCTTGTCCGAGAAATCGCCGACCGCGCGGCGCAGATCGGCAATGCCGACGTCGCTCTTAGTTTCAACGACATCGAAGCCGGCTTTCCGGAACAGCGCAGCCATTGCATCCGCGTCGTTCGATGGGTTCGGTAGCTTGGCGACATGTTGATAGGCGGAAATGCCAAGCACCAGCGCGACGCGCTTGTCGGCCCGCGCAGCAGTCACGGCGAATTGCGTTGCGGTCAGCAGCGCAGAGAGGATCAACAGGGAACGCAGCACGGCGTGCAAGGCGGTGTCTCCACGGTCTGGTTTCAGGCACTTTTACCATGCGCGATGAGGGGCGGAAAAGCCCGGAAGGTTGCAAAAACAGACCTGATTTGCTTGAACCTTTTGGCCCCGCACAACACATCGTGCCACAGGCCCGCCCCCGAACCGAAAGCAAGGAGACCGGCGTCATGTCCGTTCGCATCGTCGATGTCCGTGAGATCACCAAGCCGATCTCATCTCCGATCCGCAACGCCTATATCGATTTCACCAAAATGACCACGAGCCTTGTCGCCGTGGTCACCGATGTGGTTCGCGACGGAAAACGCGTGGTCGGCTATGGGACCAGGAGCGCATCGAGGCGGTGCTGAAGGAAATCGGCAGCCAGGCGCAGCTCGCGGTCGATGCCAACGGACGCTTCGATCTGGAAACCGGAATCGCCTATGCCAAGATGCTGCGCGAGTATCCGTTGTTCTGGTACGAGGAAGTCGGCGACCCGCTCGACTTCCAATTGCAGGCGGCGCTCGCGGAATTCTATCCCGGCCCGATGGCCACCGGCGAGAATCTGTTCAGCCATCAGGATGCGCGCAATCTCATTCGCTACGGCGGCATGAGGCCGGATCGTGACTGGCTTCAGTTCGACTGCGCGTTGTCGTACGGGCTTTGCGAATACCTGCGCACCCTCGACGTTTTGAAGACGCACGGCTGGTCACCTTCGCGCTGCATTCCGCACGGCGGGCACCAGATGTCGCTGAACATCGCGGCAGGTTTGGGTCTTGGCGGCAATGAAAGCTATCCGGATCTGTTCCAGCCCTATGGCGGTTTCCCGGACGGCGTGCGCGTCGAGAACGGCCACATCACCATGTCGGACCTGCCCGGCATTGGCTTCGAGGGGAAATCCGATCTCTACAAGGAGATGAAGGCGCTGGCGGACTGATGGCCAGCGGTCATATCGATAAATTCGATTTTGGCATCCAGAACTACTCGTTTGCCAAAATCCTCGTTCGGCCTAGATTCCGGCTGATCGGAAGTTGTTCGATTGTTGCGAACCTGAGTCGTCTGAGAATGGTCCGCCCGCAATTCCGCGGTCGGCCATTCTTCCTCAAACTGGCCGCCTGCTTGCAGACGGCCTTTTTTCCGACTTGTACCTGCTACGTCGTCACGAATTGACGTGGATGAAATCCCGCAGCAGCGGATAGATTTCGTTGTTCCACTTCCGACCGCTGAAGACTCCGTAGTGGCCGACGCCGGCCTGCATGTGATGGACCTTGCGGTAGGCGCGCACACCGGTGCAGAGATCCTGCGCCGCCAGCGTCTGCCCGATCGAGCAGATGTCGTCTTTTTCACCTTCGACCGTCATCAGGCCCATCTTTTTGATGGAGGCCGGATTCACCGCGCGCCCCTTATAGGTCAGCTTGCCCTGCGGCAGCAGGTGCTCCTGAAACACGTCGCGAATGGTGTCGATGTAGAAATCCGCCGGCAGATCCATCACCGCGAAATACTCGTCGTAGAAGGTCTTGATGGTGTCGGCTTTCTCGATTTCGCCTTTCGCCAGATGCTCAAGCAGATCCTTATGCGACTTGACGTGCCGTTCGAGATTCATCGACACGAATGCGGTGACCTGAATGAAGCCGGGATAGACCTTGCGGAATGCACCCTTGCACTGCATCGGCACGTAGTTGATCAGATTGTCCTCGAACCACTTCAGCGGCTTCGAGGTCGCGAACTCGTTGACCTTGGTTGGCTGTATGCGCGTATCGATCGGCCCCGCCATCAAGGTGAGGCTCGCCGGGCGTGCGCGATGATTGTCTTCCGACATGATGGCGCAGGCCGCCAGCGCCGACACCGACGGCTGACACACCGCAACCATGTGTGATTTTGGACCGAGCTGATCCATGAAGGTGATGAGATGCTCAGTGTATTCGTCGAGACCGAATTTGCCCTGATCGAGCGGAATGTCGCGGGGATTGTGCCAGTCGGTGATGTAAACGTCGTGATCCTGCAACAGCGTCTGCACGGTTCCCCGCAGCAGCGTTGCGAAATGACCTGACATCGGCGCAACCAGCAGAACCTTGGGTTGATCCTGCGCGCCGTCCTTCTTGAAATGCAGCAGCGAGCCGAACGGCGTCGCGAACGGGACTTCCTCGATCACCGGCCATTCGCGGTTGCCGACTGCGACTGGCTTGATGTCGTATTCCGGCCGCTTGTAGGTCAGCGAACTGCGCGACATCAGCTCGAGCGCGGCAGCAGCGCGGCCGAACACCTTGTCCGAAAAGCCCTCGGGAAGCATTTTCAGATAGGACAACGCCGTTGCCGCACCGCTTCGCCACGGGGCCGTCATGTCCATGGTGTTCTGATAGGTCTGGTACATCATTGGTGACATCCGGCACATTCCCTTGCTTTGTGCCATGCAAACTTGACGCCAAAGCCCCGTCAATCCGCCATTCGGACTGGCATGTCGTTTGCTGTGTGTAAAAGGAGCAAGCGCTTAAACAACAGGCAGGCGCGAGCGTGACCGGGCGGGAAAAGTCGATCCGCCTCTTTGATGTGCAGGCGTTTAGGAGAGCGACCATGACCAAGGCCACTTTGACCATCAGCAGCAAGAACTACTCGTCATGGTCGCTGCGCGGCTGGCT
>JAGVII010000177.1 GCA_020056155.1 Afipia sp. | reverse complement strand
CTGACGTCTCGCTCGGCCTGTTCGGCGGCACGCGCGGCGGCCCGGCGAAGGTCGCTGTGGTCGCGTCGGGCATGATGGGCACGATCTCGGGCTCCGGCGTCGCCAACGTGGTCACCGTCGGCCAGTTCACGATTCCGCTGATGATCAAGTTCGGTTATCGCCGCGCCTTCGCGGCGGGCGTCGAGGCCACCGCCTCGATGGGCGGCCAGATCATGCCGCCGGTGATGGGCGCGGTCGCCTTCATCATGGCGGAAACGCTGGGCGTCGATTACTCGGTGGTCGTGAAGGCCGCCGTGATTCCGGCGGTTCTGTATTTCGCCTCGGCATTCTGGATGGTGCATCTCGAAGCCGGCAAGTACGGCCTCACCGGCATGAAGAAGGACGAGATTCCGAGCGCGATACGAGCTCTCACCAAGGGCTGGTTCCTGGTCCTGCCGCTCGCTGCCCTGGTGTTCATGTTGTTCGAGGGCTTCACGCCGCTGTATGCCGGCAGCATGGGTCTCGCGCTGACCGTGGCGCTGATCCTCGGCGCCAGCATCGTGCTCGGATTCTCGAACATCGTGCTGCGCTATGTGTTCTGGATCGGCCTTGCCCTGATCGCCGGATCGCTGTTCCGCAACGGCACCTCCGTCGACATTCGTTATGTCGCGGCGATTGTCGCTGCGCTGGTCGCCATCGCGGCATTGACCCAGGGCGGCCGCGCCACACTGGCCGCCTGCCGCGACTCGCTGGCGGACAGCGCGAAATCCGCGCTGACCGTGGGCATGGCCTGCGCCATCGTCGGCACCATCATCGGCATGATGACGCAGACCGGCGTCGGCACCATCTTCGGCAGCTGGGTGATCGGCCTCGGCGAGAAGAGTTTGTTCCTCGCGCTGATCATGACCATGCTGCTGTCGATCCTGCTCGGCACCGGCATCCCGACGATTCCGACCTACATCATCGTCGCGGCGCTGGCGGCGCCTGCGCTCGCCAAGCTCGGGGTGCCGCTGATCGTCAGCCACATGTTCGCGTTCTACTACGGCATCATGGCGGATCTCTCGCCGCCGGTGGCCCTCGCCGCGCTGGCCGCCGCGCCCATTGCGAAGGAAAACCCCGACAAGATCGGCTGGGAGGCGATGCGTATCGCGCTGGCGGGTTATGTGATCCCGTTCATCGCGGTCTATTCGCCCGCGCTGATGCTGCAGAGCGGTGACCCGATGCAGGCGCAACTCGGCTTCTACGGCGCGGTCGCCTACGCCTTCGTGAAGGCGGTTATCGCCATCGGCCTGTTCGGCATGGTCGCCATCGGATTCCTGTTCACGCGGATGACGGTCAGCGAGCGCGTCGTGTCGTTTGCCGCCGCGCTGTGCCTGCTCGGTGAATTCCAGTACAGCGACTGGGTCGGCTTTGCGGTCGCAGCCGGTGCGGTGATCTGGCAATGGCGCAAGAAGCCGGCGGCGGTTACGGTGCCTGCCTGAGACAGCGTCTGAGGTGATGATGTGAGCCTGTGTCTTGCCACCGCAGGCGTCGTCAAGTCGCTGGCGGTGGCGTCGTTCATGCTGACATGGACCCATTCGGTCGAGAAGATCGAATGGCAGGAGGACTGGCGCGTCACGCCGCACGGGCTCGAAGTCGTCGAGGCCCGTGTCAAGGGATCGGGCGCGGGCATGGAGCCGCCACCCGACGCGCTCCTCAAGGACGGCTGGTTTCACTGGAAACCGCAGCTTCCCAGCCTGCCTGAAGTCGCGCTGGGAAATTCCGGGCTTGCCGGGGAGTGGCGGCTTTGCATCGACGGCAAGTGCCAGGAGTTGTCCGCGATTCTCGGAAGACCTGTCGGTGTGAGCGTCACGACCATGAGTGTCTGCAAGCCGGATCAGACCGCGAAGGCACTGGACGCGAAAACGCTGCTGGCGCGCGGCGACGATTTCAATATCAAGGGCGAGTTCGAGCGCGCCATCGCCGACTACGATGCGGCGCTGAAGGTCGAGCCGGCGTCCGCCGAGGCGCTCAATGGACGCGGCATGGCCTGGCGCGCCAAGGGCGATCGTCGCCGCGCGCTGTCGGATTTCGACGCCGCGCTCAAGCTCAAGCCGGATTTCGCGGCCGCGCGCGCCAATCGCAGGAGTCTGTTCAGCGAGATCGAGCGCCTCGGTGCGCAGATGCCGCTGAAGGGAAAGGACGTCGGGAAATAAATTCAACGACGGCAATTTCCCGTTCGTCATGCCCGGACTTGTTCCGGGCATCCGCGTCTTCTACTCTGACAAAAACAAGACGTGGATGGCCGGGCGCAGGCGAGCGGAAGCGACGCCGTTCTGTGACGGGCTATGCCCGGCCTTGACGAAGATATCGCGTCGGGAGGCAATTCAATGACCACCATTTCCAACAGCCGTTACGCCGAAGTCCATGCGCGCGCGACGCGCGATCCGGAAGGGTTCTGGGCGGACGCGGCGCGCGAGATCGACTGGATCGAGCCGGCGAAGAAGGTCTTCGATCCCTCGATGGGGCTTTACGGCCGCTGGTTCGCGGGTGGGGTGGTGAACACCTGCTACAATGCGCTGGATCGTCACGTCGCGGGTGGACGCGCCAGCCAGACCGCGCTGATTCACGACTCGCCGCTGACCGATACCGTCACCAAATTCACCTATGCCGAACTCCTGCACGAGGTGCAGACGCTCGCCGCCGTGATGCAGGATTTCGGCGTGGTCAAGGGCGATCGCGTCATTCTTTACATGCCGATGGTGCCGCAGGCGATGGTGGCGATGCTGGCCTGCGCGCGGATCGGCGCGATTCATTCGGTGGTGTTCGGCGGCTTCGCGGCGAAAGAACTTGCGACCCGCATCGAGGACGCCGAGCCGAAACTCATTCTCTCCGCAAGCTGCGGCCTCGAACCCGGCCGCCTCGTCAAGTACAAGCCGCTGCTCGATGAGGCGATCAATCTTTCGAGCGTGAAGCCGCAGGCCTGCATCATCCTGCAACGCCCGCAGCAGACCTGCGATCTGACCCCCGGCCGCGATCACGACTGGAACGAATTGCGCGACGCCGCCGTCAAGGCGAAGAAATCCGCTCCTTGCGTGCCGGTGCTGGCGACCGATCCGCTGTACATTCTCTACACCTCCGGCACGACCGGAAAACCCAAGGGCGTGGTGCGCGACAACGGCGGGCATCTGGTCGCGCTGAAATGGTCGATGTTCAATCTCTACGGCGTGAAGCCCGGCGAGGTGTGGTGGTGCGGCTCGGACATCGGCTGGGTGGTCGGCCACAGCTACATCATCTATGGCCCGCTGTTTCACGGCGCGACCTCGATCATGTACGAGGGCAAGCCGATCGGCACGCCGGACGCCGGCGCGTTCTGGCGCGTGATCTCGCAGCACAATGCAGTTGCGTTCTTCACCGCGCCGACCGCGTTTCGCGCCATCAGGAAGGAAGATCCGAACGGCGAGTTCATCCGCAAATACGACCTGTCGAAATTCCGCACGCTGTTTCTTGCCGTCGAGCGCGCCGATCCGCCGACGGTGGAATGGGCCGAGCAGCAGTTGAAGGTGCCGGTGATCGATCACTGGTGGCAGACGGAAACCGGCTGGTGCATCGCGGGCAATCCGGTCGGCCTCGGCGCGCTGCCGGTGAAGCACGGCTCGCCCACGGTGCCGATGCCGGGCTATCAGGTCGATGTTGTCGATGAGGCGGCAAAGCCGCTGCCGCCGAACACCATGGGCTCCATCGTCATCAAGCTGCCGCTGCCGCCGGGCAACCTGCCGACGCTGTGGCAGCAGGACGAGCGCTGCAGGGAAGCCTATTTCAACGAGTTCCCCGGTTACTACAAAACCTCCGACGCCGGTTACAAGGACGAGGATGGTTATGTCTTCGTGATGGGCCGCACCGACGACATCATCAATGTCGCGGGGCACCGGCTGTCCACCGGCGGAATGGAGGAGGTGCTGGCGTCGCATCCGGATGTCGCCGAATGCGCCGTGCTGGGAATTAAAGACGCTGTGAAGGGTGAAGTACCGTGCGGCCTTCTGGTGCTGAAGGCGGGCGTGACGCGCCCGGTGGCCGAGATCGAGAAAGAGATCGTCGCACTGGTGCGCGACAGGATCGGCCCGGTGGCGGCATTCAAGCTCGCGATCACCGTGGCGCGGCTGCCGAAAACCCGCTCGGGCAAGATCCTGCGCGGCACCATCAAGAAGATCGCCGACCACGAACCGTGGACCATGCCCGCCACCATCGAAGACCCGGCGGTGCTGGATGAGATCACAACGGCGCTCAGCGGCCGGACCTAGAGTATGGTGCCCCTGAATTGAAACACCTCTCTCCGCTCATTCCCGCGAACGCGGAAATCCAGAACGTTCTAAAAGCGAGTGTCCCCGTCTTCGCGGGGACGAGCGGGAGTGGAACCCCATCGTTGTCACACCAGGAGATCACCATGAACGAGGATGTCTTCAACACCAGCGTGCGTAAGTTTCTCAAGCAGGTCGGCGTCACCTCGCAGCGCGAGATCGAGAAAGCTGTCCGCGATGCGATTGCTTCCGGCCGTCTCAAGGGCAGCGAAAAGCTGCCTGCGAAGATGGTGCTCACGGTCGGCGGCGTCGATCTCACGTTTACTGTCGATGGCGAACTCGAACTCGCGTAGGCGACCGGACGCAGGTATTGCCGGCGGTTGTTGAGAAGCCTTTGGGCGTGCGGCAAACACAGTCGTCATCACCGGGCATAGCCGTTCGAAGAACGGCGTTGCCTCGCTTGCCTATGCCCCGGTGATCCACGCCTTGCTTTTGCCGGTTCTTAAGGTCAAAGACGTGGATGGCGGCAGGCAAGTTTACGCAGCCTGCCTATTGTTGGCCGCAAGCCCGGCCATGACGAAACATAAACTGTGGTTGAGATGAAAAAGACCAAGCCGGCAATCTTACTCGGCGTCGCCGCTCTTCTGCTGGGCGGTTGCGCCCAGTTCGAACGCAACCAGCCGGTCGCGACCGTGGACGACGATGCGTATTGCCGCGCCAACAGCGGCGAGCCGGGGTCGTCAGCCTATGCGGCTTGCCGGAAGGATCGCGACGTTGCTGCCAGCCGCGCGGCCGGCGGCTCGCGGATCGAACGCGCGCACCGCAATCTCGCGGAAGACATGCTCAACAATCCGCGATAAGGCTGGCTGGGTCACCAGCGCCGCATTGATGCCGCGCTTCACCAAGGACACGTCATGGCGGTCAGGGACAGCAACGGCACTGAGTTGAAAGAGGGCGACACCGTCACGGTCATCAAGGATCTGAAGGTGAAGGGTTCATCCAGCGGCGTCAAGCGCGGCACCGTGGTGAAGAACATCCACCTCACCGACAACGAACACGAGATCGAGGGCCGCACCGACAAGATCAAGGGCCTCGTGCTGCGCACCGAATTCCTCAAGAAGGCGTAATGTCGCGCGCCTTCGACCTTTGAAAGCTGATCCTGATGAAGCTCGCTGTAGGATATCCACTCGGCCTTGCCGCCATGGCGCTTGCGGTGACGCTGCTGGCCTTCGGGCCCGCGCGAACCGCGCCGGCCCAGGGGCAGGGCGCTACCTCCGATGTGCTGACCAAGGACGCGGTGCTGCGCGATCCGGAGAATCCGGTGCTCGGCAATCCGCAGGGCGACATCACCATCGTCGAGTATTTCGACTACCAGTGCCCCTACTGCAAGAAAATCTCGCCGGTGCTCGATCAGGTGGTGAACGAGGACAAGAAGATCAGACTGATATTCAAGGACTGGCCGATCCTCGGCGAACCGTCGGGATATGCTGCGCGGCTGGTGCTGGCCGCGAAATATCAGAACAAGTATGAGGCCGCCCACCGTGCGCTGATGGCCAGGGTCGGCCGCCTCACCGAAGCTGTCATCGATGAAGCTTTGACCAAGGCCGGTGTCGATGTCGCCAGGGCCAAGGCCGATCTCGCGGCCAACAAGCCCGCGATCGACGGTCTGCTCAAGCGCAACAACGCGCAGGCGGA
Source organism: Afipia sp. (assembly GCA_020056155.1). Taxonomy (GTDB): domain Bacteria; phylum Pseudomonadota; class Alphaproteobacteria; order Rhizobiales; family Xanthobacteraceae; genus Afipia. The sequence continues at coordinate 351 of JAGVII010000177.1, read as the reverse complement.
AGAGTTCGGCTTTCGCGGCACGCCCGCGTTCGTGGTCGGCACCTTCCGCGTGCCGGGCGGCCTGACCGCGGAGCAGTTCAAGCTGGCGATCGCGGACGCGCGGAAGGCTGCGAAGCAGGGCGGGGCGAAGGGGAAGTAATCCTCTGGCATCCAGTCGGTGGTAACGCGCCGAGCGCCGATTTGCTTGACAAAATCCAGCCCTTGATTATATTCCTATCAAATCTTCCGCCGTCTCATGAGCGGCGGGAAGACGCGAGGTGACGACGGTGGAGCGCCGGGAGGCGCAGCGCCAAAGTCATTTGGCGCGCGCGGCCCTCGCGGCTTGTTTGCGCAGACTGCGTAAACTTGTCT
>JAGVII010000235.1 GCA_020056155.1 Afipia sp. | reverse complement strand
GTTGTCGCGCCACATCGCCTCGAATTCCGGGCTCAGACTGCAAAGCTCATCGACGAGCGACTGGATTTCCTGCACAGCCCCGGCTCGTGCCGCGTCCGCACGGAACGCTGCCACCACGTAGCGGGCGACGTGTTCCCAATTGGGCTGCGCGGCGCGGACGCGCGAATCGCGGAAAATGAGCCGCAGGATGTTGCGTTGTGACGGCTCGAGCTGTCCGTAGTCGGTCAGCACCACCGTTGCCGCGCGATTCCACGCAACGACATCCCACGTCGAAGTTTTCACAAAAGCGGGGCTGACCTCCAGTGCATCGAGGACGCGTTGGAGTCGCGGCGTGACACCTTCGGCAGCGTGGTAGCGCACCTCGGGCGGGCGGCCGAGGCCGAGCAGAAAGATGTGCTCGCGTTCGACATCGGTCAGCATCATGGCGCGGGCGATACGGTCCAGCACATCGGCGGACGGTGCGCCGCCGCGCCCCTGTTCAAGCCAAGTGTACCAGGTGGCGCTGACATTGGCGCGCTGCGCCACTTCCTCGCGCCGCAGGCCCGGCGTTCGTCTGCGCTTGAGCGGAAAGCCGAAGGTCGCCGGATCGAGCTTGGCGCGGCGGTCTTTGAGATAAGTCCCAAGCAGGTTGTCGTCTGGGGCGGGCATCGGTGCCTGTTAGTTATTATACCAGTATAATGTCACTACTTTACCAGAATAGCTGAAACGCCGACAGCTGTCCTCATCAACTCTGGAGGATTCCTGATGCGTGTTTTCGTGACCGGCGCGACCGGCTTTGTCGGCGCTGCCGTTGTTAAGGACCTGATCGCCGCCGGACATAAAGTCGTTGGCGTTGCGCGCTCTGATACGGGCGCCGCATCCCTCGTGGCGGAGGGAGCCGAGGTGCATCGCGGTTCGCTCGAAGATCTCGAGAGTCTGCGCAGCGGTGCGGCAGCGGCCGACGGTGTGATCCATCTGGCTTTCAACCACGACTTCTCAAGGTTCGTTGAGAATTGTGAGTTGGACCGGCGCGCGATTGAAGCGCTGGGCTCGGCGCTTGAAGGCTCGGACCGGCCGCTGCTGGTCACATCCGGCCTGGCGCTGGTCGCGCCCGGCCGCCTTGCCACAGAAGCCGACAGTCCTGCACCGGGTTTTCCGCGCATGTCGGAAACAGCTGCGGCGGCTTTGGCGGAGCGCGGCGTGCGCGCCACGGCCGTGCGGCTTGCACCGTCCACCCATGGCGCGGGCGACCATGGATTCGTTCCGAATCTGATCAAGCTCGCGCGCGAGAAGGGCGTCTCGGCCTATATCGGCGATGGCTTGAACCGCTGGCCCGGCGTGCATCGCTTCGATGCTGCGCGGCTTTACCGGCTGGCGCTGGAGCGGGGCGCGACCGGAGGCCCGTATCATGCGGTTGCCGATGAAGGCGTGCCGTTCAAAAAGATCGCCGAACTGATCGGCCGTTGGTTGAGCGTGCCGGTGGTCTCAAAGTCGCCGGAGGAAGCCGAGGATCACTTCGGCTGGTTCACACGGTTCGCGGGCATGGATATCCCGGCTTCCAGCGAGCGGACGCGCGGGCTGTTGAACTGGCAGCCGACGCAGCCAGACCTGCTCACCGACCTCGATCAGGAAGCGTACTTTAAAGTGTAGGAAATGGTGGCGCGTCCGGCGGTCTAAACCTCCAGCCATTCCTTGCGGATGGTCTGATTGGCCTTGAGGTCGGCAGGGGTGCCCTCGAACACGATGCGGCCGTGGCCCATCACATAGACGCGGTGCGAGATCCGCATCGCAATCGACAGCTTCTGTTCGACCAGCAGGATCGCCACACCGCGTTTGGCGATTTCCGCGATCAGGTCGCCGACCTGCTGCACGATCAGCGGCGCGAGACCTTCGGTCGGCTCGTCGATCATGATGAGTTCAGGGTCGCCCATCAGCGTGCGGCAGATGGTCAGCATCTGCTTCTCGCCGCCGGAGAGGACGCCCGCCGCCGTGTCGGCGCGCTCCTTCAGGTTCGGGAACATGTCGAGCAT
>JAGVII010000086.1 GCA_020056155.1 Afipia sp. | reverse complement strand
CAGCCGTGATGCCCGCCCATACGGGTCAGCATCGTCAGCCGCCGCTTCTGGCCGTCGTGGAGGCTCTTGTAGAGCGGGTCGGCGGCGTCGGCGATCTTCTTCAGGCCGGCGGCGGTCTCGGCCATCCTGTCGGCCCGGTCGCGCAGCCGCACCATCGGGTCGCGGGTCTGATCGGCGGACGCCTTGCTGTCCTGAGAGCCCTTCTGGTCGCGCGCCGCGCGCCGCGCGTCGCGTTCGCTGGCGCGCGCATTGGCCCTCGCGATCCGTTGCTTGGCGAAATCGCGCACTGCCGCCTCGACCGGCGGCCACATCTTTTCCTGATCCGGTGTGAGCTTCAGGCCCGCCTTCACGGCCGCGATCTTCGCATCGGCGAATGCCGCGCGGTCTTCCATGGTCATGCGGTGATGATGATGGCGGTGCTGCGCGTAGACGGCGGTCGAACCGATGATCGCAACCGCCGCAACGCCGGCGAGGATAATTTTCTTCATGGGGCACCTCCGGATGAAACTCCCCCGAAGATGGCAGCTACAGGCCCGCTTTCAACTTACGGATTGGACAGAATGACCTGTCTTACGAAGATGTAACGTCGCTGAACGGATGTTAATCTGGAATCCGCGCGAAGCGACGTTCGCTTCACGCGGATTGTCATTGATGAAAGACGCTAACGCGCAACGCCAAAAATCGCATTCGGCAACGCCAGCGAAACCTCGGGCACATAGGTCACGATAATCAGGAAGCTGAGCAGAAGCATAAGCCACCTCCACGAAGCGGCCACGACCTGCACAAGCGTCATACCGGTGATACCGGATGCCACGAACAGATTGAGGCCCACCGGCGGCGTCACCATGCCGATTTCCATGTTGACCACGAAGATGATGCCAAGATGGACCGGATCGATTCCGAGTTTCATCGCGGTCGGGAAAACGATCGGCGCAACGATCAGGATGATCGCGGATGGCTCCATGAAGTTGCCCGCGATCAGCAGAATGATGTTGACGATGATCAGGAATTGCCAGGGTTTCAGATCCGCGTCGATGATCGCACGGGCAATGTCCTGCGGAATTTGCGCCGTCGTCAGGACGTGACCGAACAGGAATGCGTTGGCAATGATGAACATCAGCATCACGGTGACGCGTGATGAGTCCGTCAGCACCTTGGGCACATCAGTGATTTTGAGGTCGCCATAGATGAATACGGCACAGATGAAGCCGTAAACCGCTGCGACTGCGGCCGCTTCGGTGGGCGTGAAGATGCCGCCGTAGATGCCGCCCATCACGATAATGATCAGCAGAAGGCCCCAAATTGCATCCCGGAAAGCTAACAGGCGCTCGGTCCACGATGCCTTTGGCTGACGCGGCAGGTTCTTGATGCGCGCGATGACGTAGATCGCAAACATCAGCATCACACCCAGCAATATCCCGGGAACAACACCGGCCATGAACAGGCGGCCGACCGATGTTTCCGTTGTCGCAGCATAAACCACCATGACGATGGACGGCGGGATCAAAATGCCAAGCGTACCGGCATTGACGATCACACCGGTCGCGAACGATTGGGTGTATCCGACCTTGACCATGCCCGCGATCACAATCGATCCGATCGCAACCACGGTCGCCGGGGATGACCCGGACACTGCTGCGAAGAACATGCAGGCCATCACCGACGCAATCGCAAGGCCACCCGGCAAATGTCCGACTGTCGACACCGCGAAATTGATCATGCGTCTCGCTACACCGCCCGTGGTGAGGAAGTTACCCGCAAGGATAAAGAACGGAATCGCGAGCAGCGTCGTCTGCTCCATCGTCTGGAAAAACTTCAGGACCAGCGACGCGATGCTGTCCGGCTCGAACAGCAAAATCACCGCGATCGATGAAAGTCCGAGCGCGATCGCGATCGGCATGCCCAGAAACAGGAGAACGAAAAGAAGAATGAACAGGACTGTGGTTGTCATCGCGACACCACCGTCGCGTCGGGGTTGTCATCGCCGGCGACATCGCGGATGGCATCATGCGCCTCGTCGGCAAGTTCGTATCCGGGCGATTGCCCGATCGCGATGCGCCACGCCATCTGCAGCAACCGATAAAGCAGAAGGCCAAAACCGATCGGCAGGCAGAGGCTGAGAATCCATCGCTCGACCGGGATATCCTCCGCTTCAACGCCCAAAATCTGGAGGCGATGGAGGTAAACCCACGATCCATAGAGCATCAGACATGTGTAGACGATGGCGAGAAACGCCACGAACAGCCCGATCCAGCGGCGCGGGTCGGGGGGCAAGAGACGGACCACCGCATCGACGCCGATATGCGCCTTGACGCGAACACAGTAGGAGATGCCGATCAGCACCAGCCACCCGAAGAGATAGAAATTGACCTCAAGCGCCCATAGCCAGCCGGCATTGAAGCCGTAGCGCATCACGACCTGACTGAAGGTCAGGACGGTCATCGCGCATAACAGCGCGGCAAGAAAGCTCTCTTCGAGCCGGTGCAGTACCGATCGAAACGACACAGTGCCCCTCCCCAGGAACATATGTAAATCGGCGGCCGCAGGTGACCCCGCGGCCGCCGCAAAACCAGTCGTCAGCTCTTGCCTGCGCCGTTGGCCTTCTGGGCAGCCTGGATCAGGTCCTTGCCAATTCCGGCTTCAAACTTCGCCCAGACCGGCTCCATGGCTTTTTTCCACTCGCCACGCTGTGCAGGCGTCAGCGTATGGATCTTGGCCGTGCTCTCGGAGATCTTCTTGCGGGCTTCCAGATTCAGCCGGTCGGCGACGTCATTGTTGACCTTTGTTGCCGCCTTCATGGCGGTCTTCAATCCGGCCTGAACATCCTTCGGAAGGCCGTTCCACCAGCTCGCATTGGTCACGACCATGTAGTCGATCACGCCGTGTTCGGTTTCTGTGAAATCCTTCTGCACTTCCTGATACTTCTGGGAATAGCAGTTCGACCACGTGTTTTCCTGGCCGTCCACAGTGCCGAGCTGCAATGCCTGATAGACTTCGGCGAATGCGAGCTTCTGGGGATTGGCGCCAAGCTGCTGGAATTGCGCGGCCAGCACGTCGGACGGCTGCACGCGGAACTTGAGACCCTTGGCATCCGCAGGCACAAGCAACGGCTTGTTGGCCGACATCTGCTTCATGCCGTTATGCCAATAGTCCAGACCGATGAAGCCTTTCGACGCCATCGAGGTCAGCAGCTTCTGACCTTCCGGGCCCTGCTGGAAACGATCGATCGCACCGACATTGTCGAACAGGAAGGGCAGATCGAACAACTGGAGCTGCTTGGTGAACTTGTCGAACTTGGACAGCGACGGTGCGATGATCTGAACGTCGCCGAGCGCCAGGGCCTCCATCTCCTTCGCATCGCCGTAGAGCTGCGAGCTTGGATAGACCTCGATCTTGACCTTCCCGGGGAGAAGCTTCTCGGCTTCTTCCTTGAACTTCAATGCCGCCTGCCCCTTCGGAGTCTTTTCGGCAACCACGTGGCTGAACTTGATGACGATCGGCGACTGCGCCGCGGCCGGTCCGGCCAGCGTCAGCGCCACGATCGATGCTGCGGTCAAAATCAGTTTGTGCATGGTTCCTCCCGGATATTTTCAGAGCACCGACAAGACGGCGCCACAGTTTGCATGCCAGCGGCATCAAT
>JAGVII010000608.1 GCA_020056155.1 Afipia sp. | reverse complement strand
GGTGCGACCTGGCTCGTCATGAAAACCACGGGCGAACTGCGTGAGCATGCCTATCGGCTAAGCTTGTGGCTCTTGGTCGCCACGCTGATCGCCATCGTTGCAGTCAGCCTCGCAACCCCATTCCTTCAGGCGGACTACTGGCGGCGCTGGTTCGAGTGGCCGAACATCCTCTTTACCGCGCCGATTCCCATCGCTGTGGCGGCTCTCACCCTGTTGCTGCTGAAGAGTCTCGCCGACAAGCAGGACTACCGGCCCTTCATTCTTTCGCTCGTGCTGTTCGCAATCACGTATGCAGGCCTCGGCGTCAGCATGTATCCCTATATCGTGCCGCAGAGCATCACCATCTGGCAGGCGGCGGCGCCTGCCAACAGCCTGCACTTCATGCTTTTCGGTGTGGCGATCCTGGTACCTGTCATTCTCGCCTACACCGCGTGGGCCTATTGGGTGTTTCGCGGCAAGGTCGATCCCTCAAGCGGCTATCACTAGGATGGACATGACGCCGCCGCCCGACTGCCCCCGGCCGCTGTCACGAAAGCTGCTGTGGTTCGTCGCCTTGTGGTTGCTCGGGACCGGTACCGTTGCCGTTTTCGCCTATGTTCTGCGGCTCTGGATTGCCCCGCACTGAACCCGGATAACTGGCGATTTCAGATATATTTTAAGGATTTACGACGCATGGTGATCCGCCTGGGCCGCGTATCACTTGCCAGCCGAGCATGGCTAAGGTTTGATGCGCGCGGGGCACGACGAAACGCGGGATTCTTGACATGAATATCATCCGTTCTCTCGCTTTGGCGGCATTTGCAGCCGGCATGTTGTTCGCAGCACCTCATGCATTCGCGCAGGGCCGCGAGATGAACATCGGCGATCAGCCTGGGTACATACCCGACAGCGAAGAAATCGAACCTCAGTTCAAGCGCACCGCGGTGCTCTACCGGACGTCCGAAGCACCCGGCACGATCATCATCAGCACATCCGAGCGCTTCCTGTATCTGATCCAGGGCAATGGCCGCGCGCTGCGCTACGGCATCGGCGTCGGCCGCGAAGGCTTCCAGTGGCAAGGTCTGCAGAAAATTACCCGCAAGCAGGAATGGCCGGACTGGACGCCGCCGCCGGAAATGATCGCGCGCCAGCCCTATCTGCCCCGCTTCATGGCGGGCGGCCCCGGCAATCCGATGGGATCTCGCGCGCTGTATCTTGGTGCCACCGTCTATCGCATTCACGGCACCAACCAGCCGCAGACCATCGGAAGCGCCATATCATCGGGATGTTTCCGTCTCGTCAATAATGACGTCGCAGATTTATATGACCGCGTCCCCGTCGGCACGAAGGTGATCATCCGCCAGCGGCCCGAAATCTAGTTCTCCAGACAACGCCCTTTCGTTTTCCGCACGCATACTTCAGAAGCGAGATTTATTCATGGCCATTTTTTCGCGCACCTTCGGCACCGGTCTTCTGATCGGCGCGGTTATCGCTGTCGCGGTTGCGGCAGCGGCAATCACCTACGAGCGGTACGATACGCGGACCTTGAAACGCACCGTGAAACGCGATGCTGTCCTGTGCGGCGTCAATACCGGCCTGCCGGGCTTCTCGATTCCTGACGACAAGGGCAACTGGTCCGGTTTCGACGTCGATATCTGCCGTGCCGTCGCCGCTGCCATCTTCAATGACCCGAACAAGGTGAAATTCGTTCCGCTCGATGCGAGCGAGCGCTTCAAAGAACTGCGTAACCGCAAGGTGGATATTCTGTCGCGCAACTCCACCTGGAGTATGTCGCGCGAGACCGAGTACGGCCTGAATTTCGCGGCGGTCGCCTACTACGACGGCGAAGGCTTCATGGTGCGCGAGTCGCGCAAGATCGATTCCGCTCTCGAACTCGATGGCAGCAAGGTCTGTGTTCAGGCCGGCACCACGACGCAGCTCAACCTTGCGGATTATTTCCGCGCCAACAACATCAAGTACCAGGAAATGAACTTCCCGAAGCTTGACGATGTCATCAAGGCCTACGATTCAGGTCAATGCGACGTGGTGACCACGGACGTGTCACAGCTCTATGCGCTGCGGCTGCGGCTGACCAAGCCCGGCGAACACGTCATCCTGCCGGATGTGATTTCGAAGGAGCCGCTGGCGCCGGTGGTGCGGCAGCGCGATGACGAGTGGTTGTTGATCGTGAAGTGGACGATCTATGCCATGCTGAATGCGGAAGAGCTCGGCGTCAGCTCGAAGAACATCGACGAGGCGCTGAAGTCGAAGAAGCCCGACGTCATGCGGCTGGTCGGCACCGAAGGCGCCTATGGCGAGGAAATGGACCTGACCCGGGATTGGGCCGCACGTATTATCCGCCATGTCGGCAACTACGGCGAGGTCTATGAGCGCAACGTCGGCACAGGCTCCAAGCTCGCGATTCCACGCGGCCTCAACCAGCTCTGGAACGCCGGCGGCATCCAGTACGCTCCGCCGATCCGGTAACGCGCGTTACCATCCATCGGGATTGCGATGGCCGGGCGTTGTCCCGGCCATTTCCGTTTGAGCAAGCTCAATAGCCCTTCATCCGCGCCAGTTGTTCGGCGTGGTACGCCGAATCGCCGAACAACTCCTGACACACGCGCGCGCGCTTCATGAAAAACCCGATGTCGAATGCGTCGGTCATGCCGACCCCGCCATGCATCTGCACGGCTTCCTGCACGGCCAGCGTCGCTGTTGATCCGGCTTTTGCCTTGGCGACGGCGACCGCGGCACCAGCCTTGTCGAAATCCGAGTCCAGCGCCTGTAGCGCTTTCATGACAGCGGCCTTGGTGATCTCGATCTCGGTGTAGAGATGCGCGGCGCGATGCTGCAGCGCCTGGAATTCACCGATCAGCTTACCGAATTGCTTGCGCTCTTTCAGATAAGTCACGGTGCGCGTGAAAGCCTCTTCGCTGACGCCGACCATTTCGGACGCCACCGCCGCACGACCAACATTGAGGATGCCTTCGAGCAGGTCGCCGCCCTGATCGATCTCACCGAGCACGCTGTCCGCCGTGACATCGGCATCGTTGAACACGATCCGTGCAGCATTATGCGCGTCAACCATCGCAGTACGCTCGATCTCGATACCTTTGGCCTTCGGATCGACCAGAAAAAGGGTCAACCCATCCCGGTCGCGCGGCTCGCCTGCGGTACGGGCCGCCACGATCAGCAGATCGGCGGCATGACCATCGATGACGAATGCCTTCGCGCCCTTGAGCTTGAAGCCGTTGCCGGCGCGTACGGCCTGCATCGCGGTCTTCAGGGGGCGATGTTTGGCGCCCTCGTCGACAGCTAGCGACGCGATCAGGTCGCCCTTGGCGAGCTTCGTCAGATATTCCGACTTCTGCCCAGCGCTGCCGCCGCGGGCCAGTGCAGTCGCCGCCACCACGCCGGTCGACAGGAATGGCGACGGCATCAGCGTCCGGCCGATTTCCTCCATCACCACTCCGGCTTCGACGCAGCCCAGTCCGCTGCCGCCGAACTCTTCCGGCACCAGCAGGCCTGCAAAGCCCATCTCGGCGAACGTCTTCCACAACTCGCGCGAGAAGCCGGTCTCGTCCTTGGTGTCGCGCAGCTTGCGCAGATGCGCCACGGGCGCCTTGTCACTGATGAGACCCCGCGCGCTGTCGCGCAGCATTGACTGTTCTTCGTTGAGGACGAGAGCCATTTAAGTATCCGGTACGAGTTATCGGTTAAGGAGAGCAGCGCGACTGAACGGCTTACGCGCCGGGCAGGTCGAGAATGCGTTTGGCGACAATGCCGAGCATCACCTCGCTGGTGCCGCCCTCGATCGAGTTCGCCTTGGTGCGCAGCCACGTCCGTGCCGCCAGTCCCTCGCGGGAGCGTTCGCTTTCCCATTCCAGCGCACCGACGCCGCCGGCCGACATCAGCAGTTCGTGCCGGCGCTTGTTAAGTTCGGTGCCATAGTACTTCAGCGCCGACGAATAGGCCGGATGGCCTTGTCCCGCCTTGGCCAGATCAACCGCGCGCTCGGATGCGCAGGCCATCGCGGCTTCGTCGACATCGAAGGCCGCGATCTGACCGCGCAGCATCGGATCGTCCAGTTGCCCGCGCTCATCGACGCCGATGGAATTCGCCGCAACCTGTCCCATCGGGCGCGCGCCGCGGCGCTCGCCGACTTCGCTGATCATCGAGCGTTCATGCTGGAGCAGATACTTCGCGACGTCCCATCCCCGATTGACGGTGCCGACCACATGGGAGCGTGGCACGCGAACGTTGTCGAAGAAGGTTTCGCAGAACGGCGACTTGCCGGAAATCAGCAGGATTGGCTTGGTCGAGACACCCTTCGAGGCCATATCGAACAGGATGAAGCTGATGCCGTCATGCTTCTTGGCGCTGAAATC
>JAGVII010000480.1 GCA_020056155.1 Afipia sp. | reverse complement strand
ACAAACAGCAGCGTGAAAATGCGATTGCTGAACAGCTTCGCGGCCGCTTCGCCGCGCTCGCCATGGACATGCGCATAGGCCGGCACAAAGGCGGCGTTGAAAGCCCCTTCGGCAAAGATCGCCCGGAAATGATTGGGAAGCCGCAGCGCCACGAAAAACGCATCGGCCAGAGGCCCCGCGCCGAGGATCGCCGCGAGCATGATGTCGCGCGCGAAGCCAGTGACCCGCGAGAGAAGCGTATAGCCGCCGACGGTGAAAATGCGTCCGAGCATCCGCTGCTTCTACAGCATGAAGTGCCGATGGCGAACCACCGAACCCGTAACCTGCCCCGTCATGGCCGGATTTATTCCAGCCATCCACGTCTTTTTGGAGTTGCCGCGCGAACGTTAGCACGTCCCCACAGTTCGTCATGGCCGGGCTTGTCCCGGCATGACGTCCTTCTTCAACGAGACCAGCTTTCAAGCCAGCGCGTCGCGCACAGCCTTGATGACGCGGTCCTGCGCCGCCTGATCGAGATAGGCGTGCATCGGCAGGCTGATGACGTCGTCGGAGAGCTTTTCGCTGACCGGCAGCCCGCCCTCGACGGTCGGGTAGTGCTTGTAGGCCGTCTGCTGGTGCATGGACTTCGGATAATAGATCGCCGTCGGGATGCCTTGGGCCTTGAGCGCCTCGGCGAAGGCGCCGCGGCCGCCGCGCGGCAGCCGGATCGTGTACTGCGCCCAGACCGACGTATTGCCGTCGGCGACGCGCGGCGCGGTCACGATGTTATGCAGCGCGTCGAAGTAGCGGCTCGCGACCTTGTTGCGCGCCTCGATCTCGTCGTCGAAAATCTTCAGCTTCTCGATCAGGATCGCAGCCTGCATTGTGTCCAGCCGCGCCGTCAGGCCGAGGCGAACGTTGTCGTACTTCTCGGTGCCCTGCCCGTGGACGCGAATGCTGCGCAGCCGCTCCGCGAGCGCGGCATCGTCGGTGAAAATCGCGCCGCCGTCTCCGAAGCAGCCGAGTGGCTTGGCGGGGAAAAAACTGGTCGCCGTCGCAAGACCGAACGTGCCGAGTCGTTTGCCCTTGTACGTTGCACCGAACGACTGCGCGGCGTCGTCCAGCACAAATAGCCCCTCGCTTTTGGCGATCTCGGCGATGGCGTCGTGGTCCGCGCTCTGACCGAACAGATCGACCGGCACAATCGCCTTCGGCTTGAGGCCGAGCTTGCGCGCGGTGGCGATGCCCTTCCTGAGCGATGCGATGCTCATATTGAACGTCGCCTCGTCGACATCGACGAACACCGGCGTGGCGCCGGCCAGCGCCACGACTTCGCCCGTGGCGCAGAATGTGAACGATGGGCAGATCACCGCGTCGCCGGGGCCGACACCCTGCGCCATCAGCACCATCAGCAGCGCGTCGGTGCCGCTGGCACACGCGACGACGTACTTTGCGCCACAGTATGCAGCGAGATCGGCCTCAAGCTGGGTGACCTCGGGACCGTTAATGAACTGGCAGTGCGTCAGCACGCGCGCGACCGCGTCATCGATTTTGGTGCCGAGGCGCCGGCGCTGCGCACCGATGTCGATGAAAGCCACGGGTTCTGATCGCAAATGCTGGTTCATGATGCGTGCCGGATCTATTTCGAAAGATTGAAGTGTGCCGTCAGCTCGCGACAGCGCGCGGTCCCTTGCGCAGCGGCGCGGCAATGGAACCCGTCGGCACATCGAGACACTTGATCGCGATTTCGAGGCTTGCGACGCCTTCGTCGCCGGTCACTGCGGGCGCGTCGCCGGTTCGTACGGCGTCGAGGAACGCGACCAGTTCGGCGCGCAGCGGCTCGTCATGACCGACCGACAGATGCCGCATCGAATAACTGCCGTCGCGCTGGAAACCGAAACATTCGGTCACCTGCCGCGTCAGCAGGTCGCCCTGAACGTACTTGCCGCGCGTCGCCACCGTGACGCTGCGGGCCTTGAACGGCGTCAGCCAGTTGGTGTTGATATGCGCGAGCACGCCGGAGGCGGTGCGGAACTGAAGCAGCGCGATGTCCTCGCGTTCGGCGACGGCGCTCGCAAGCTGCGGCTGCACGTCGACAATATCGGACTCGGTGAACCAGCGGATCAGATCGATGTCGTGAACGGCGAGATCGATCACCACGCCGACATTCGACATGCGCGGCGGGAACGGCCCGACGCGGGTGATGGCAATGGAGAGGATTTCCTCATCCTTGATGGCCTGCTTGATCGCCGCCACGGCCGGATTGAAGCGCTCGACATGACCAACCATCAGCGTCACACCGGCAGCACGCGCGGCGTTGACGATCTCGTTGCCCTCCTCGACCGAAGACGCAATCGGCTTCTCGACGAGAACGTGAATCTTTCGCTCAATACAGGCCAGCGCGACGTCGCGATGAAGATGGGTCGGCGCGGCGATGGTCACCGCGCCGGGGCCGGCATCGAGCATCTCTTCAAGAGTTGCGAAGGTTGGACAGCCGACAATCTCCAACGCACGCGTGCGATGCGCCGGAAGCGGATCGACAATACCCACAAGTTCGACACCGGGCAGGCCCGCCAGCACGCGGGCGTGATTGGTCCCCATGACCCCCGCGCCCACGACGCCAACGCGCAGCGGCCGATCGCTGTTCGCAGTCCTTTTTGCCGACACCGTCGAACTCATCTTTTGGAATCCCCAAAATTTCCCGGCGCGAGTCGCTCACCGCACCTGCACGCAATGTCCTAGCATGCAGTCACATATGTGGCGAACGGCGCTGCCCTATTCCGTTACACGTTTTGATTCAAAGAATTACAGATCTCGCTCCAAATAGCCTATTGAAAAAATTGAAGTTTAAGTTCAGCCGACCGGCGAGAGCCGAGGCACTTCAAACCGGCCACAAAGGGTTCGTTGGGCCAACGCCCTCCTCGACTGGCACAGATGGCTTCGTTCTGCCAAAATCTAGAGCCGGAACCGTCGAGGTCAAACAACCTCAATTGCCGTCGCTTTACGGGCCTCAAGATCGCGCCGGCTACGCTTCCATCGTGATCGGGCCTTCCGCTCATACGTCTCAAACTTGGCGAGTTCTCGCGCTCCCTGCTGAAAATCCTCAGCAGAAGTCGCCTTCAGAAGACTTTCGATAACTTCAGCTTTTTTAGTTTTCACGCGTTCGAGGTAGAGAAAGTTCTCGGCCGCATGAATGGCGGCCTCTCCCACCCAATAGTCGTTGCTTCCGTCTGCCAAGCGGCGGGCCAGCGTGTCCAGTTTTCGGCGCTCATCTTCGGTCGCAGAAATCTTAGCCGCCAGGCCGTGCCGGTATGAGTTTCGACTTGAACGCATTTTGCCCTCCAGCGTCTGGGGACCAGAGCTCTGGAGGGCATTTCTTCGGTTAGCAGTAATTTTCCGGTCTGACGTCACGGATACACTACGGCGATTTCGTAGGCATCATCGCGACTGCTTCATCCGATGCCTTCCGAGCGCGCTGCCCAAATTCGCGGCGATGCTCAACTTCGCGCAGCAATGCCATGCGACGCTGCTGCGCGAAGGCAATGGACTTCTTGACGCTCTCAAGCTCCTTGTGAATCTCGCTATAGCTCGCCGCCAGGATCGCCTGATCTTCGCCCTGGCTATGCTTGTTCAAATCCTTCTCAATCTCTTTCTGCTTTGCACGATCGTTCGTCCAGTCCTTGAACTGTTCCTTCGCTTGCGCTCTGGCGATCCGCTCGGCCCCCTCGGGGACTTCGCGCAAATTCTTACGATAGAGAAGACGTTCGACTGCAGCACTGCGGCTCTCCGCAAGGAGGGCTTCTCGAATCTGACGCAGTCGGCATTCCTCCCACGTCAGGTCGATGAGATCGCGAACGAAAAGCCGTTCGATGAAATCCTTTGGGCGAATGCTTTCCAGCATTCTTTTAACGATCAGGCTGTAGTTTGCCGAATTGTCGCTCGGCGCAAATGTCGGCGACCCGAGGAGGTCATAGAATTCCTGGGGAACTTCGAATGTATCGGTTGGCTGTCGCGCGGATTTGGAGGGCTGTCCAGACATTGCTGAACTCCTTTCGTTTAGAATTACGAAATGGCCCGCCCATAGGCCGCAAACATTCTGTCTGATTCGCCTGTCTCAGGAACTCCCTTCAAAACCAGTTCGCTAAAAAAGCAGTGGATAATGTTAACGATCCAATCTTAACTCGAACCACGCGCAAATTTACAAGCGCTGGTAGTCATCCTCGATGCGGATGATGTCGTCCTCGCCCAGATAGCTGCCGGTCTGAACTTCAATCAGTTCCAGCGGAATCTTGCCGGGATTTTCCATACGGTGAACCGCGCCGATCGGAATGTAGATGGACTCGTTTTCGTGAACCATCTTCTGGATGTCGTTCACGGTCACCAGTGCTGTGCCCCGCACCACGATCCAGTGTTCGGACCGGTGATGGTGCTTCTGCAGCGACAGCCGGCCGCCGGCCTTCACGATAATTCGTTTCACCTGATGCCGCTCGCCGATGTCGAGCGACTGATACGATCCCCATGGGCGGTGAACCTTGATGTGATCTTCGGTGACCTGCGGAGCGACGGTTCGCAGTTTTCCGACCAGCCGCTTCAGACCATTCGGATCGTTCTGGCGCGACACCAGAATGGCGTCCTGTGTCGCGACGACAACAAGATCATCGACGCCTTCCAGCGCGACCAGCGCCTTGTCGGTGGAGACGTTGCAGTTGCGTGAATCCTCGAACACGGTGAGACCTTGCGAGACGTTGCCGTGCGCGTCCTTGTCCGACAGCTCCCATACCGCATGCCAGGAGCCGACGTCGGACCAGCCGCAAGCGACCGGCACCACGGCGGCTTGCGTGGTCTTCTCCATCACGGCGTAATCGATGGAAATCGGAGTGGCCTTGCCGAACGATTCCAGCGGCAGCGTTACAAAACCGAGATCGCGGTCGGCACTGTTCACGGCTTCGATCAGCGTGCTCACGCTGTCAGCATCGACGCTGCGATATTCATCGAGCAGCATTTGCGCGCGGAACATGAAGTTCCCGCAATTCCACAGGTAGCCGTCGGCGACGTATTTAGCGGCGGTCACGGGGTCCGGCTTCTCGACGAATGTCGCGACCTTCCGCACATCTCCGGACACAACGTCGCCGGGCTGGATGTAGCCGTATTCAGTCGCAGGCCGCTCCGGAAGAACGCCGAACGTGACAATGCGTCCGGCATTGGCGACGCTTAGTGCTTTGCGGCAGGCCTCGACAAAGGCCGCCGGGTCGCGCACGACGTGGTCGGCAGCCAGCGCCAGTACGACCGCATCCGCATCGCGGGTCAGCGCAAAGGCCGCCCCTGTGGCGATCGCCGGACCGGAATCGCGCCGGGCCGGCTCGAGAAGGATATCGGCCTCAAGACCGATCTCGTTCAACTGCTCCAGCACCATGAAGCGATAGGCCGCATTGGTGATCACGATAGGCCGCACGAACAAGCCCTGATCGCTGACGCGGAGCATCGTATCCTGAAACGTCGAATGCGAACCGAACAACCGCAGAAACTGCTTCGGACGCCCCTCGCGTGACGCAGGCCACAGGCGGGTGCCCGCCCCGCCGCACATGATCAATGGAATAATGCGCTCGCTCATGCGTCCTCGAATTGATCTCAGGAGAGTTGATGATACTCGCGATACCACGCCGCGAACCGCGCGATACCATCTTCAATCGTCGTCGATGGGCGGAATCCGACCTCGCGCATCAAATCATCGACGTCCGCATAGGTGGCCGGCACATCGCCCGGCTGCATCGGCAGCATTTCCTTGGCCGCCTTGCGCCCAAATTCTTTCTCGAGAATCTCGACGACCTTGGACAATTCCTCGGGATGGTTGTTGCCGACGTTGAAAACCCGCCATGGTGCCGCGCTTGTTCCAGGATCGGGAGCCGCGTCCGGTGCCTTGACCTGCGCGACCGGCGCGTGATCGATCAGCCGCACGATCGCTTCCGTGACATCGTCAACGTAGGTGAAGTCGCGGCGCATATCTCCGTAGTTGAACAGCTTGATCGGCGTGCCTTCGAGGATCGCCTTGGCAAACAGGAACATCGCCATGTCCGGCCGGCCCCACGGCCCGTACACCGTAAAGAAGCGCAGGCCGGTCGACGGAATGCGATAGAGATGACTATAGGCGTGCGCCATCAGCTCGTTGGCCTTCTTCGAGGCCGCATAGAGGCTGACCGGATGATCGACACTGTCATGCACGGAGAATGGCAGCTTGGTATTAGCGCCATAGACCGACGACGATGATGCATACAGCAGATGCCGGCATTCGTTATGGCGGCACCCCTCGAGGATGTTGATGAAGCCCTCAAGATTTGCGTCCACGTAGGCATGCGGATTCTCGATCGAGTACCGCACGCCCGCCTGCGCCGCGAGATGAATGACCACCGGAAAGCGTTTCGCGCTGAATAATTCCGCCACGCCGCTCCGGTCGGCAAGGTCGAGCTTGACGAAGCTAAACGACGGATCGTTCCTCAGCACGTCAAGGCGCGCTTCCTTCAGCTTCGGGTCATAATAACTATTGATGTTGTCGAGCCCGACGACCTTATGACCCGCCTGGAGAAGTTTCTGCGAAAGGTGAAAGCCGATAAAGCCCGCCGCACCAGTAACCAGTATCGTCTTCTCAGACATGCGTTTCACCATCCGGCGATCAAAGACGCCACAACTCAATGCCGTCAGGCAAGCTGTCGCGATCGAGCCTCATCTTT
>JAGVII010000861.1 GCA_020056155.1 Afipia sp. | reverse complement strand
GCCGAAGCGCAGCACGACACCGAGTTCTTCGGACTGCACGCGGAAGAAGCCTGACAATCCCCAGATCGCCAGCGCGGCGACCAGTACAAGCGCGATGCCTGCGCCGCTGAAGTTTCCTCCCGGCAGCATGGTCTGGAGCTTGTCCTGTCCGCGGCGCAGAAGATCCTCGAGATCCGGCGGCCTCGGTCCGGGCGATTGCGGTCCGGAGCCCCAGGGACCCTTCGGACCAGAGCCCCATGGGCCTCCGCCTTGATTCTTCCACGCCATTGTTAGTCTCCTCCGCGCGAAAGCTCACGCTCCGCAAACTCTTGGGGCCTTATAGGGGACGCGCCCGGTCCTTACAACGCAGGACCCCAGCTCTGGAGAGCTATGATGCAGGGCGAATTTGTCAATGCAAACATCGTGATCGCAGTTAATGCCGTCACCTGCGGCTATATGAGACGCTGACTTCAGCCAAGCCGTTTATAGGTGACATAGGAGAAATCGGTCGTATCGCCGTCCGCCTTTGAATGACGGGTTCGTGCGATTTCCGCCCATTCCATCGGATCAACCGGCCTCAGAAAGGTATCGCCTTCGGGCTTGGCGTGAACCTCGGTGATCTCCAGCCGGTCAGCCATTTTCAACCATTGTGCAAAAATCTCGGCGCCGCCGATCACCATGATCTCAGTGACGAAACGCCGCAGCGCGTCACCCCGCGCGATATCGTGCGCGGCATCGAGCGTATTCGCAACAACAACCCCCGGCGCCTGAAACGACCGATCGCGCGTCACGACAATGTTGGTGCGGCCGGGCAGCGGACGGCCGATCGAACTGAACGTCTTGCGACCCATGATGACCGGCCGGTTGAGCGTGATCGCCTTGAAGCGCTTGAGATCGGATTTGAGATGCCACGGCATCGCGTTGTCGCGCCCGATAACACCGTTCTCCGCGACTGCGACAACGAAGACGATTTGCGGATGCGAAGCGGTCGATACCGGCGCGGTCACACCGCGACCTCAGCCTTGATATGCGGGTGCGGATCGTAGTTCTCGAGCGTGAAGTCCTCGTAGCGGAAGGAGAAGATGTCCTTCACGTCGGGATTGATCTTCATGGTCGGCAACGGCCGCGTCGGGCGCGTGAGCTGAAGCCGCGCCTGCTCGAGGTGGTTCGAATACAGGTGCGCGTCGCCGAGCGAATGCACGAAGTCGCCGGGCTTCAGTCCGGTGACCTGCGCCACCATCATCGTCAGCAGCGCATAGGATGCGATGTTGAACGGCACGCCGAGGAACACATCCGCGGAACGCTGGTAGAGCTGGCAGGACAGCTTGCCCCTGGCGACGTAGAACTGAAACAGGCAATGGCATGGGGGCAGCGCCATCTTGTCGACTTCGGCGGGATTCCAGGCGCTCACGATCAGTCGTCGCGAGTCCGGACTTTTACGAATCATGTCGATCAGATTGGATATCTGGTCGATTGTGCCGCCGTCCTGAGCCGGCCAGGAGCGCCACTGCGATCCGTAAACGGGGCCAAGATTGCCGTTCTCGTCCGCCCACTCGTCCCAGATGCGGACGCCGTTGTCGTTCAGATATTTGATGTTGGTGTCACCCGCCAGAAACCACAGCAGCTCATGGACGATCGATTTCAGATGGAGTTTCTTGGTGGTCAGCATCGGAAAGCCCGATGCCAGATTGAACCGCATCTGATGGCCGAACACGGACAACGTGCCAGTGCCGGTGCGGTCGGTCTTTTCCGCGCCGTCGCTGAGAATTCGCTCAAGCAGATCGTGATACTGGTTCATAGGACTATCTAACCCGCCACGCGCCGCGATTCGATTTCGGCGAGGCAATTATACCCTGAAAAGTGAGGATCGGATCGCCCAACAGCAAGGGGCGGAACTCGCGTCCCGCCCCGCCAAACTCAGGTTATGTCAGCGAAATCTCAGTTAGAGCGGCTTCAGCACCGCAGACCACTTGGTAATTTCGCTGTCGACCAGCTTCTTCAGCGATTCCGGCGTGCGCTCGGCGGGCCTCGGAATCACGCTGCCGAGGTCGAGCAGCCGCTTGCGGACGCCTTCATCGTCCAGTGCCTTCGAAAGCGCTGCGTTCAGCTTGGCGACGATCGGAGCCGGAGTGCCCTTCGGCGCGAAGATCGCATTCCAGGCCTGGGCCTGAAATTCAGGCAGACCGGCCTCGGCGGTCGTCGGAACGTCCGGCAGCGAGGGATTGCGCTCCGGTGTCGCCACCGCGTAGGCCTTGATGGTGCCGCCCTTGACCTGCGGCACGGCATTGACGATCTGGTCGCACATGTAATCGACCTGGCCGCCGACCAGCGCGTTCATGGCCGGGCCGGTGCCGTTGAACGGAACGCCGGTCGGGTTGATCTTCAGGATCGAATCCAGAAGCTCGCACGAGGTATAGGACACCGAGCCGACGCCCGCGTGAGCAGCATTGAGCTTGTCGGTGTTCGCCCTCACGTAGGTGACGAACTCCTTGAGATCCTTCGGCGGGAAATCCTTGCGCGCGAGGATCAGGATCGGCGTGCCGGCGATCAGACCAACGGCCTCGAAATCCTTGGAAGGATGATAGGCAAGTTTCGGATACAGGGGCACGGACGCCGCGTGCGTGCCCATGTGGCCGGTGATGAGCGTGTAGCCATCGGGCGCGGCCTTCGAGGCGCGCGTCGATGCCGTGGTGCCGCCGGCGCCGACCACGTTTTCGATGATGATCGACTGGCCGAGCGTCTGCTGCATGTGACCGGTCACGATGCGGGCGATGACGTCGGTCGGTCCGCCGGCCGCGAACGGCACGATCATGGTGATGTTGCGTGTCGGGTAGTCTTGCGCCTGAGCCGGCCCGGTGACCGCGCCGGAAGCAGCAAGAGCCGCGAACCCGCAGGTCGCCAGCATGCGCTTGAGCAAATTCATGAGGGTTCTCCCAGACAAAATTCTTTCATTCCGAACGGCTTTCCGTCCGGCAGTGTCAGCATGACTGGCGCGGCAAAGTCTATCCAACTTGCAGTGAGACCCGGGACAGCACGGCGCGGCTCAACGCCGCACCGCATCTCCTAGTTCTCGGACTCGACGAACACCTCGTCGCGCTTCTTGCGAAGCGATGGCAACAGCGCAAGGATCAGCAGGATCGCGGCAATCGCCATCAGCGTTGCCGACAGCGGCCTGGTCAGGAAGACCGACCAGTCGCCGCGCGAGATCAGCAGCGCGCGGCGGAGGTTTTCTTCCATCAGCGGGCCTAGCACCATACCGAGCAGCATCGGAGCCGGCTCGAAATCGTGCTTCACCAGCCAGTAGCCGACAAGACCGAAAGCGGCGGTCATGACCACGTCCATCGGTGCGTTGTTGACCGAATAAATGCCGATGCAGCAGAAGATGACGATGCACGGGAACAACAGCCGGTAAGGTACCCGCAGCAGCCGCACCCAGATGCCGACCATCGGCAGGTTGATAACCAGCAGCATCAGGTTGCCGAGCCACATCGAGGCAATCATGCCCCAGACCAGTTCGGGCTGCTTCTGCATCACCTGCGGGCCGGGCACGATGCCGTGAATGGTCATCGCGCCGACCATCAGCGCCATCACGGCGTTGGGCGGAATGCCGAGCGTGAGCAGCGGAATGAACGAGGTCTGCGCCGCGGCGTTGTTGGCGCTTTCGGGAGCAGCGACGCCCTCAATCGCACCATGACCGAAGCGCTCGGGATGCTTCGAGATCTTTTTCTCGAACGTGTAGGCAGCGAACGATGCGATCACCGCGCCACCGCCGGGCAGGATGCCGAGGATCGATCCCAGCATCGTGCCGCGCAGGATAGCGGGCGTGGAATCCTTCAAATCCTTCCTGGTCGGCATCAGTCCGGAGATTTTCTGCTGCACCAGGCTGCGTTCGATCGACGAGCCGGGATCGAGGTTGCGGATGATTTCGGCGAAGCCGAACAGACCCATCGCCACGGTGGCAAAGCCCAGTCCGTCGGCGAATTCGGGAATGTTGAATGACATGCGCGATGCGCCGGTCTCGATGTCGGAGCCGACCATCGAGAGCAGCACGCCGAAGGCGATCATCGCGATTGCCTTGAGCACCGAGCCCTTCGCCAGAACGACGGCGAAGATCAGGCCGAGCACCATCAACGAGAAATATTCGGCGGGGCCGAACGCCAGCGCGAGCTTGGTCAGCGGCGCGCCCAGCAACGCGATCAGGACGGTTGCGACACAGCCCGCGAAGAACGAGCCGATGGCGGCAATCGCCAGCGCCGGGCCGGCGCGGCCCTTCTTGGCCATCTGGAAGCCATCGAGCGCCGTGACCACCGACCCCGCTTCGCCGGGAATGTTGACCAGGATCGACGTGGTCGAGCCGCCGTACTGCGCACCATAGTAGATGCCGGCCAGCATGATGAGCGCGCCGACGGGCGGCAAGCCAAACGTGATCGGCAGCAGCATCGCTACTGTCGCGATGGTGCCGATGCCGGGCAATACGCCGACCAGCGTGCCAACCAGCGCGCCGATCAGGCAGAGACCGAGATTGACAGGCGAGAACGCAACGCTGAAGCCGAGCGCGAGATTTGCAAAAATATCCATGACGCCCTCAGCGCAGAATGCGTGGGAAGAGATCGAGCGGCAGCCCGAGCGCATACGGGAACAACAGGGCGCATCCGATCGTCAGGCAGATCCCGACAATGATGGACTCCTTCCACTTCGTCTCATCGCTGCCCATCGCGGCAATCATGAAGCAAATGAACGATGTCACGATCAGACCAAGCGGGCGTATCGCGACGGAGAAGACCAGGATTGCCGCGGTCACGAAGACAGGACCGCGAATGCCGTAACGTTGCAGCGGCGGTCCTTCGGCCAGAAAGCCCGTGAGGGCAACGCCGGCGCCGAGCGCCAGAAGAAGAAACGCAAACATGCGTGGCGCGGTGCCGGGACCGAACGAGAACCCTCGCATGCCTTGAAGATCGCTGGATGCCCACAGAGCGAACAGCGCGATGACCATCAGGGCTAAGCCGCCATAAAAATCCTGTGGCCCCTTGATCGGCCCGCGCACGGGCTTTCCCGCAGCGCTATCTGGCGCTTCACTCATCGTCATCCCCCTCCTTCATCGCGGGCTTGGCCCGGTCTGCTCTTATTTTGCAGAGGTGCCTCCGCACCCACTGCTTAGCTATTTTCGCTAGACGACGCCAGCAAAACCGAGGATGCCGCCCACATCCAGTATCCATAGCGGGTTGAGCCAAGTCATCAATGCAAGTCGTGCCGCGCAGACAACGAGACCCATTGCGACCCACGGATCGCCAGTCGTTAACGCGAGAATGAAACCACTGGCGGACATGAGCCCGATGGAAACCGGAACCAGCGCAGCCTGAAGGATCGCCGGCCAGACCGACTGGCGCGAACGAGTCAACTTGTCGCTTACGAAGTAGGCAACAACAGCGGACGGACCGCACATGGCGAACGTCGCCACCAGCGCGCCGCGATACCGGCGACATGGTAGCCGATCAGAGTCACGATCAGCACGTTTCGTCCTGGCGGCCAAACGACATTTCGGTCCGGCGCGCATGCGCTGGACGCGTATCACACTGCGTACGCAAACCCGGTATCCCGCTCCCAAACCACTCCCGCCCCTTCCGAAAACGGAAACCAGGTCTTTTGTCGCGGGGATTTGCACCCTATATTGAGAATGCCGGTTCGCCGGCTATGGAAATAAATGGCCGTCGTAATAAACCATTCGGACCCGGGGGCAGCACCCGGCGCCTCCACCAAAACCCGGACGTTCCTGCCTGAAAAGGCGGGTTTTGGCGGGGGCGAAACAGGATCGACGAGGGCGTAAAGGGCTCGCTTTTTCTCGGTATGGTTCCGCCGTTATCGGGCTATGCAATAGTTGCAAACGACAACTATGCTCCGGTTGCTCAGGCTGCGTAACGCAGTTTGAAAAACCAAGTCTAAAGTCCTAGGGGATTAAGCCCCTCTAGGCGGGGTTCGGAGGCACCTGGCAACAGAAGCCTCCACTTTCATCTTGGTGCATTGAATTTGTCAGCCGTACACGTTGCGGCTCTTGATAATATCTGCGATCTGCGCAGCACAGGTGCTGACCTGCGGGCCATGACCGGATAGCATGGATCAAACTGCGAGTCGGAACGTTCCGAGTCCGGTCACCGCGCAACTCGAATTCGACTGGCTACCTAACAGGACCACATGATGGCGACCGATCACATTCGTTACGATGTCCTCGCACGCGATGCGCTGCGCGGCGTGCTGAAGCATGTGCTCGCGGATGCCGCCGAGCATGGCCTTCCCGGCGAGCATCATTTCTATATCACGTTCGTGTCCAAGGCCGAGGGCGTGAAGATCTCTCCCCGCCTGCTGTCGCAGTATCCGCAGGAGATGACCGTCATCCTCCAGCATCAGTTCTGGGATCTGGTCGTCACCGAAGACCGCTTCGAGGTCGGACTGTCGTTCAACGGGATTCCCGAACGCCTGGTCATTCCATTCAGCGCGATCAAAAGCTTCTTCGATCCATCGGTGCAATTCGGCCTGCAATTCGAGCCGGTGGATGAGCCTGCCGCCGCAGCCGAGACGCCTGCAGAAGCGCTGCCGGTTGCCGCCGCGCCGGAAGCTCCCGCTGAAGCCAGCGACGAGCCCGTCAAGCAGGGTGAAGGCGCCGAAGTCGTGCGGCTCGATCGCTTCCGCAAGAAGTAGCTCGGCTCATTCACAGCTGGCGTGCAGCTTCCTCACTTCATCTTGAAGCCTTTCTAAGTTCTGACACGCGTTTCCGCCCGTGCGGGAGCGCGCAGCGGTTGCGTGCATCGGTTGTGAAGTCCTAAACTTCGGTGTCCCCACAAAGCACCGGAAATCACCATGGCCGCCTCGAAAACAACAACGCGCACCGAAACCGACACGTTCGGACCGATCGAAGTGCCGGCGGACCGCTACTGGGGCGCGCAAACCGAACGCTCGAAGCATAACTTCAAGATCGGCGTTGAGCGCATGCCGATGCCGATTGTTCGCGCGCTGGCCATCGTCAAGCTCGCTGCAGCCCAAACCAACCTTGAACTCGGCCTGCTCGACCAGCGCCGCGCCCGCGCCATCGTGCGCGCGGCGCGCGAAGTGATCGACGGCAAACTCGACGACAACTTTCCGCTGGTGGTCTGGCAGACCGGCTCGGGCACGCAGTCCAACATGAATCTCAACGAGGTGATCGCCAACCGTGCCAGCGAACTGCTCGGCGGCAAGCCGGGCACCAAGAAGCCAGTGCACCCGAACGATCACGTCAACATGAGCCAGTCGTCCAACGATTCGTTTCCGACCGCGATGCATATCGCCGCCGCCGAATGCATCGCCCACGACCTGCTGCCCGCGCTGACCATTCTGCTGAAGGCCCTGCGTCAGAAGGAGAAGGCCTTCGCCAAAATCGTCAAGATCGGCCGCACCCATACGCAGGATGCGACACCGTTGACACTCGGACAGGAATTCTCCGGTTACGCCGCGCAGGTCGAGAGCGGGATCGCGCGGGTACGCGCTGCAGCGAAGGATCTCTTTCCGCTGGCGCAGGGCGGCACGGCGGTGGGCACCGGCCTCAACTCCAAACCACGATTTGCCAGACTGTTCGCCAAACAGGTCGCTTCACTCACCAAGCTGCCGTTTACCAGCGCACCGAACAAGTTCGAGGCGCTGGCATCAAACGACGCTTATGTCTTCGTGCACGGCGCGATCAATTCCGTCGCCACCGGACTGTTCAAGATCGCCAACGACATCCGCCTGCTCGGCTCTGGCCCCCGCTCTGGTCTCGGCGAGTTGATCTTGCCTGAAAACGAGCCGGGCTCGTCGATCATGCCCGGCAAGGTCAATCCGACCCAGTGCGAAGCGATGACAATGGTGTGCTGCCAGATCTTCGGCAATCACACGGCGATCACCGTTGCCGGCAGTCAGGGCCATTTCGAACTCAACGTCTACAAACCGGTGATGGCGCACTGCATGCTGCAATCCATCCAGTTGATGGCCGATGCCGTGCGTTCGCTAACCGAACACTGCATTGTTGGCATTCGCGCCGACGAAAAGCGAATCGATGAATTGATGCGGCGCTCGCTGATGCTTGTGACGGCGCTGGCGCCGAAGATCGGGTACGACAACGCCGCGAAGGTTGCGAAAACTGCTCACGCGCGAGGCACAACATTGAAAGAAGAGGCAGTGCGTCTCGGTCTGGTGTCGGACTCCGAATTCGATCGGCTCGTGAAGCCGGAGAAGATGACTCATCCCGGTTAGAGCAAGTCGTTTTGCCGGTTGGAGCAAATCGTTTGCGCACATTAACTCGTTGTAACGTTCGGACATGAACTCGTTGTAACTTTCGGACATGTCGTCGCACCGTCTAAAGTCCTAGGCCTATTGGCTACCATACGCGTCGCAACGCATGCTAGCTTTTCGCATCTGCCGCGCTGCATCAGCGCATCGAGAACGAATGATATTTTGAAACGGACTCGCATGAGCAATCGCTCTGACGAGTCCCCAACAGGACAAGCGAAGCCGGCGTTATCGCGTGCCGCGTCACTCGTTGCGAATTGTCCTATCAATAAGGAGGGGTCATGGGCGATCTGGTCAACCTGAAGCAGGTCAAGAAACGCATCGCGCGCGAGGAGGCGGCGAAGCAGTCCGAGACCAATCGCGCTCGCTTCGGCCGCACCAAGAACGAACGCAGCCGCGACGAACTCCAGTCAAAGCGCGACAGCGACGTCCTCGATCAGCACCACATTGATGATCGGACGCCAGCATGAAATCGCCTGTCGTCAAACGATCGATCGTCGTCGCCGGACACAAGACCAGCGTCAGCCTCGAGGAAGCCTTCTGGAATGGCATGAAGGAAATTGCAGCGGTGAGAAACCTCACCTTGTCCGAACTGGTGGGCGAGATCGATGGCGGCCGCCAACAGGGCAATCTGTCTTCAGCAATCCGGTTGTTCGTGCTGGACTACTTCCGTTCGCGCGCAACACCGACGGCTGGAAACGGCGCCAGCCGACTGCAGGCGGAAGGTCCTCATCCGTAATTTTCCGCATCGGACAGTTACGATCCTGACTCCGTCATAGGTTTTCGCACGAATACCGCCGGTAACTGATTTCAGTTACTATGTACCCGTTCTCGACACGCATGTTTCGAGAACGGCTGCGGGGGCGGCTGTATCCTGATCCGTGCAGTCCGATCAGACATCATGCCAATGTGCCAGAGCTTCGTCATCGGCGAGATCGCGTCTTGCCGCGTGCTGTCGGCTGGCCGAAAACGGGGGACCTTCGATGCAGGACGACACCATCGCAACCATGGATCGGACGGACGAAACTCTTGTGCGCAACGTGAAGGAATTCGCAGTGGTCAAGCGCTCCGTCGTCGTCGGCGGTCACAAGACCAGCGTCAGCCTCGAAGATGCCTTCTGGACCAGCCTGAAGGACATTGCGACGCGCCGCGGCCTGCCGCTCTCGACCCAGATCGACGCTATCGACCGCACGCGCAAGACCGCTAACCTGTCGTCCGCGATCAGGCTGTTCGTGCTGGATCACTTTCGCACCCGCGCCGTCACCTCGGTGTTTATCGGTGAACGGCAGCCGTCGCCGAGCATCGTGCCCGGCTAGAACGTCCCTGCCGGTGC
>JAGVII010000451.1 GCA_020056155.1 Afipia sp. | reverse complement strand
GTCGAGAGCACCGCCGGCAACACCGGCATCGGCCTCGCGCTCGTCGCAGCCGCGCGCGGCTATCGCACCATCATCGTGATCCCGGAAACGCAGAGCCAGGAAAAGAAGGACGTGCTGCGGCTGCTCGGCGCCGAACTCGTGGAAGTACCGGCGCTGCCCTTCAGCAATCCGAACAACTACCAGCACGTCGGCCGCCGGCTCGCGGATGAATTGCGCAAGACCGAGAAGAACGGTGTGATCTTCGCCGACCAGTGGAACAATCTCGACAACCGCAAGGCGCACTACGTTTCGACCGGCCCGGAAATCTGGGACCAGACGGACGGCAAGGTCGATGGCTTCATCTGCTCCATCGGCAGCGGCGGAACGCTCGCGGGGACGGCGACATTCCTGCGCGAGAAGAAGAAAGACATCATGATCGGCGTGGCCGATCCGCGCGGCGCGGCGATGTACAACTACTTCGACCACGGCGAGGTCAAGTCCACTGAAGGCGGCTCGGTGACCGAAGGCATCGGCCTCGGGCGCGTCACCGCGATCATCGAGGACGTCAAGGTCGACAAGGCCTATCTGATCGAGGACGCGGAAGCGGTGCCGATCGTGTTCGACCTTCTCGAACATGAGGGCATCTGCGTCGGCGGCTCCTCCGGCATCAATATCGCCGGCGCGATCCGTCTGGCGAAGGATCTCGGCCCCGGCCACACCATCGTGACCATTCTTTGCGACTACGGCACGCGTTATCAGTCGAAGCTGTTCAACCCGGACTTCCTGCGCTCGAAGAACCTGCCGGTGCCGGCGTGGCTGGAGCGGAAGAGCACGATCAAGCCGCCGTTTGAGTGAGTGTGATTTCTTCGTCATTGCGAGCGAAGCGAAGCAATCCAGAGCAACGAAACGAGACTGGATTGCTTCGTCGCTACGCTCCTCGCAATGACGAAAAGATCACCTTAAAATCTGGCTGAGGAACAGCTTCGTCCGCGCGTGCTGCGGGTTCGAGAAAAACCTGTCCGGCGTATTCGCTTCGACGATCTGACCGGCATCCATGAACACGACGCGGTCGGCGACTTCGCGGGCGAAGCCCATTTCGTGGGTCACCACCAGCATGGTCATGCCTTCCCTGGCGAGATCGACCATGGTGTCGAGCACTTCCTTGACCATTTCCGGATCGAGCGCGGAGGTGGGCTCGTCGAACAGCATCACCTTGGGATTCATCGTCAGCGCGCGCGCAATCGCCACGCGCTGCTGCTGGCCGCCTGAAATCTGGCCGGGATACTTGTCGGCCTTGTCGGGAATCCGCACGCGCTCGAGATATTTCATCGCGGCAGCTTCGGCATCCTTCTTCGGGATATTGCGCACCCAGATCGGCGCCAGCGTGCAGTTTTCCAGCACGGTCAGATGCGGAAACAGGTTGAAGCTCTGGAACACCATGCCGACCTCGCGGCGCACGTCATCGACGCGGCGCAGGTTCGGCCCAAGCTCGATACCGTCAATGACGATGCGGCCTTCCTGAAACTCCTCCAGTGCATTAACGCAGCGGATCAGCGTCGATTTGCCGGAGCCCGACGGCCCGCAGATCACGATGCGCTCGCCGCGGCCGACCGTCATGTCGATATCGCGCAGAACGTGAAAATCGCCGAACCACTTGTTGAGGCCCGAGATGCTGACAATGGGATCTGCGGTCATGATTTCATCTCAGACATTCTTGTGAGCATTCAGGCGGCGTTCCACGAACAGCGAATAGCGCGACATTCCGAAGCAGAACACGAAGTAGATGATCCCCGTGAAGGCAAAGCCGGTGAACAATGTTGTCGGCGTCGCCCAGGTCGGATCGGCGAAGGACGCGCGCAACTGTCCGAGCAGGTCGAAGATCGCCACGATCAGCACCAGCGTGGTGTCCTTGAACAGCGCGATGAAACTGTTGACCAGAGCCGGAATGACATTCCGCAACGCCTGCGGCATGACGATCAGGCCGGTGGTTTTCCAGTACGACAGTCCCAGCGCACTGGCGGCTTCCGGCTGTCCGCGCGGGACGGCCTGCAAACCGCCGCGAATGACCTCGGCATTATATGCGCCAGCGAAAAGTGCGATGCCGATCAGCACGCGCACCAGACCGTCGACGGTGAAGTTGCCCGGCAGGAACAGCGGCAGCATGTAAGTGGCGAAGAACAGCACCGTGATCAGCGGCACGCCGCGCCAGAACTCGATGAAGGCAATCGAGAACACGCGGATCAGCGGGATGGTCGAACGCCGCCCAAGCGCCAGGATCATTCCGACCGGCATCGATGCCACGATGCCGGTGACAGACACCACGAGCGTCACAAGCAGGCCGCCCCACGACCGTGTATCGACAATCGGCAGGCCGCCCTGATCGAGACGCATCACCTTGATGACGACGGCGATGCCGACAAAGATCGCGATGCTCTTGAACAGCGCCTGCCAGCCGTTGCGAAATCCGCCAGTGAAGACAAACACAAGCAACGATACGATCACGGCGGTCGCCGTCAGATCCGCCCAGAGCGGCGAATGGAAGCGCTCGGTGTAATCGCGCAGCCACTCCAGCGGCCACATCAGCCAGCCGAGTCCCTCGCCGAGCCACGCCAGCATCTTTCCCACCCATGCGACGGGCTGGCTGAGCCAGCCGCGGCTCATCGCTGCCCCCGCGTCTGCGAACCGGGTGCCCACGTCCACCATGCTGGACGCGAATCCCGATCCCAGATCGGCGATCCAGTGCACGGCGAAACCTTTGAGGCCGCCGCCGCGCAGAAGGAAGAAACCGATCACGGGATAGGCTGCGAAGAACAGGCCCGAGTTAAGCGCTTTCGCGGGCGCGCGCGGGATCAGCAGCGGCAGAAGCAGCAACGCGCCGAGCGCAAAGGTGAGATTGACCCGCCAGCGTTCCTCTTCCGGATAGAAGCCGTAGATGAACTGGTCGAACTTCGCCTGAATGTATGGCCAGCATGCCCCGACCACACGCCCCACGTTCGACTCAAGGCAGGCGTTTCGATCGCTGCCCTGCCACACCGCATCGATCAAAAGGAATTTGACGACCGGCACGAGGATCAGCCACAGCAGCACGGCTCCGATCAGCGTGATGGCGATGTTGAGCGGCGAATTGAACAGCCGTTCGCGCGCAAAGCCGATCAGGCCCGTGGTCCTGACCGGGGCGCGGCGCGGCTCGACAATGGTCTGCCGGACGAATGATGTGGCCTGCCCGGTCATGCGGCAAGGCTCCGGTTCAGACGCCAGCCGTAGAAACTCATGATCGCGCTCGTGACCAGCGAGATCAGAAGGTAGACGCCCATGGTCAGCGCGATGATCTCCACCGCCTGCCCGGTCTGGCTCAGGGCTGTTCCGGCAAATACCGAGAACAGGTCGGGATAACCGATCGCGACCGCGAGCGACGAATTCTTGGTGAGGTTGAGATACTGATTGGTCAGCGGCGGCAGGATCACGCGCATCGCCTGCGGAATGAGGATCAGCCGCAAGGTCTCCCCGCGCGACAGGCCGAGCGATGCACCCGCTTCCATCTGTCCCTTGGGAACAGACTGCAAACCGGCACGGACGATTTCAGCGATGAACGCCGCGGTATAGGTCGACAGCGCGATGGTCAGGGCCGCGAATTCCGGCAGGACCTTCGCGCCGCCGGCAAAGTTGAATCCCCTTAACTGCGGCATGTCGAAGGCGACGGGCGCACCGAACATCGCCACGGCCACCGCGGGCAATCCGATCAGCATGGCCAGCACAAACGGCCAGATCGTGAGCTTTTCGCCGGCGGAGAACAGCCGGTGGCGGGCATAGGCGCGCATCAGCAGCGATGCAACGATACCGACCGCAACGGCCACGGCGAACACGCCGAATGATTGCTGCGGGACGGGATCGGGAACGATCAGTCCGCGATTGCTCAGGAAGACGGCTCCGAACAGCGAGATGCTCTGGCGCGGGCTGGGCAGCGTCGCCAGCACGGCGAGATACCAGAACAGGATCTGGAACAGCAGCGGCAGGTTGCGGATCAGTTCGACATAGCCGCCCGAAATGCGCGCCAGCAGCCAGTTCGGCGACAGCCGCCCCAGCGCCACGAGCACGCCGATGACGGTGGCGATGACAATGCCGACGATGGACACCAGCAGCGTGTTCAGCAGGCCGACGACGAAAACGCGCGCGTAGGAGTCGCTTTCGGTAAACGGAATCAGCGCCTGACTGACCGCGAAACCCGCCGTGTTCGACAGAAAGCCGAACCCGGACGCGATTCGCTGGGCCTGGAGATTGGTCTTTGCATTCTCGACGATTTCATAGCCGATCCAGACGACGACGGCGACGAACAGGATCTGCACGGCCACGCCGCCCCACCCCGCCTGGCCGCCCAGCGCACGGCGAAGCCGTGCAACCAGTTGCAGCGGTGGCTTGCGGGGCTGTTCAAGGGACTCTTGGGCCATCGCCGCGACCGGCGGCGGTTAGCGAATGGGCGGTGCGTACTGCAGTCCACCCTGATTCCAGAGCTTGTTCAGTCCTCGCGCGATACCGAGTTTTGAGCCGGAACCGACATTGCGATCGAACGATTCGCCGTAGTTGCCGGTCGCCTTGATGATCCGCACGACCCAATCCTTGCTGAGACCGAGTTGCTCACCGAGATTGCTGTCGGTGCCGAACATCCGCTTCAGTTCGGGCTTGCTCGATTTTGCCATCTCATCGACGTTCTTCTGGGTGATGGCGTATTCCTCCGCATTGATCATCGCGAACAGCGTCCACTTCACGACGTCGAGCCACTGGTCGTCGCCGTGACGGACCACGGGGCCGAGCGGCTCCTTGGAAATCACTTCCGGCAGAACCGCATGGTCGTTCGGCGCAGCGAGCTTGAGGCGCTCCGCATACAGTTGCGAGACGTCGGAGGTGAACACATCGCAACGCCCCGACTCATAGGCCTTCAATGTCTCGTCCGCGGTGCCGAACGCAATCAGCTCGTACTTCATGTTGTTACCCTTGAAGTAGTCCGAGACGTTCTGTTCGTTCGTGGTTCCGGTCTGGACGCAGATCGATGCGCTGTTCAGCTCCAGCGCCGAATTGACCTTGAGCGACTTGCGCACGAGGAAGCCCTGCCCGTCATAATAGTTAATGCCGGTATAGTTCAGGCCGAGCGAGGTATCGCGGGAGAGCGTCCACGTCGAGTTGCGGGACAGCACATCGATCTCGCCCGACTGCAGAGCCGTGAAGCGATCCTTCGCCGACAGCGGCACGAATTTCACCTTGCTCGGATCGTTGAAAATCGCAGCCGCGAGGGCACGGCAAAGATCGACGTCGAGGCCCATCCAGTTACCCTTGTCATCGGGCGCCGAAAAGCCGGGCAACCCCTGGCTGACGCCGCAGGACAAGGTGCCGCGGTCCTTCACGCCCTGCAGCGTGCCGCGATCCTTGGGCTTCTCCTGCGTCTGGGCAGGGGCGGACTGAACGGCAAATGCCGAAACAATGGAAACAAGAGCGAGCGAAACCCGTTTCATAGAATGACCTTTCCCGATAGTCCGGCACTGGCGACGACAACGTCGCACGGAGCCAAACGATCCTGCGAACCCCAGCTAAATATCTGGTCTGCATAACAGAACGCCGCGCGTGACGGGTCAAGGGGTTGACGTCGGCCATCACGGTCAGCTTACTGAGCATACCATTCATAAGCAGCGCAGGTCATGTGTCGAGCAACGCTGCGGCAAGATGTCTTCCACAAGTGATCATCGCATGATTTCCCGAAAAGACGATGGACTCGATCCGCAGACCGAACTGGTGACGTCCGGTCGGGATACCCTTGGGCAAAAGGGATTCATCAATCCGCCCATCGTGCGCGGTTCAACGGTACTCTATCCCACCGCCGAGGATCTCCACGCGCATCGCGGGGAATATCAGTACGGCCGGCACGGGACCCCGACCACGAAGGCGCTCCAGCAGGCCCTGATGGCTCTCGAGGGACCGAACTGCGCCGGCGTGGGGCTGGCGCCGTCCGGAGTCGCTGCGATTTCCACAGCCTTGCTGGCGATTCTGAAGGCAGGCGATCACTTGCTCGTCATCGACAGCGCATACCGCCCCACGCGAAATTTTTGCGACACCCTGCTCAAGCGCTATGGCATCGAGACGACCTATTTCGACCCGTTGATCGGGGCCGGGATCGACAAGCTGTTCAAGCCGAATACGCGGGCGGTCCTCGTCGAGGCGCCCGGATCGCAGTCGTTCGAGATGCCGGACATCCCGGCCATTGCGGCCGTCGCTCACGCCAAGGGCGCGCTTGTCGTCGATGACAACACCTGGGCCACGCCGCTGTTTCACCGCTCGCTCGATCAGGGCGTCGACATCAGCGTTCAGGCCGGGACGAAATATATCGGCGGTCACTCCGACATCATGTTCGGGACGATTTCGGCCAACGCGAAGACGTGGCCCTCGATCACCGAAGCGATCCGTCTGCTCGGTGTGTGCGCCGGACCGGACGATGTATTTCTTGCCCTGCGCGGGCTCCGGACACTGGCCGTGCGCCTCGCCCATCACCAGCAGGCCGGTCTCGACATGGCGCGCTGGTTCGCCGCGCGTCCGGAAGTTCTGCGGGTGATTCATCCGGCGCTTGAAAGCGATCCGGGGCATGCGATCTGGAAACGCGATTTCACCGGCGCCACAGGGCTCTTCAGCATCGTGCTGAAACCTGCGTCAAAGCAGGCGGTCGACGCATTTCTCGACGCGGTCACGCTGTTCGGCATGGGTTATTCGTGGGGCGGCTTCGAGAGCCTCGTCATCCCGTTCGACTGCTCGTCGTATCGAACGGCCACGACATGGAATCCCGGAGGGCCCACCCTGCGGTTCCACATCGGTCTTGAGAATCTGGACGACCTGAAAGCCGATCTCGCACGCGGTTTCGAGGCGTTCAACGTGGCGAAGTGATCTTACCTTTCGTCATTGCGAGCGAAGCGAAGCAATCCAGAGTTGCAGCAAAGAAACTGGATTGCTTCGTCGCTGGCGCTCCTCGCAATGACGTCAGGACTTTTCAACCTTCGAGCCCGAGCCGCGGTTCTTCACGATGAGCATGATGTTGCGGATGTAGATGATGGTCGCCAGCGACTGTCCGAGAATGATCACCGGCTCGCGCTTGGCGATGCCGTAGATCAGCGTCATCAATCCGCCGCCCATCGAGAAAAACCAGAACGCCATCGGCACGACGCTCTGGCCCGCGCGTTCGCTCGAAATCCACTGCACGAGAAAACGCGCCGTGAACAGCAACTGCGCGATCAGGCCGAACGCGAGCCAGAAGTCGAACTTCGCGACGAACACGTCATAGAGATAATCGCCAAGATGCTGGCCGAACTGAATCAGCATCAGTTCACCTCCGTCGCGACCGGCGTGGATTTCTTGCGCCGGATCAGCCACCACACGCCCGCAAGATCCATGATCCCGATCCAGAGCCGGTCGAAAAAGCCGTAGTTCGAGACGCCGGAATGCCGGGGCCGGTCGATCACATCGACATAGACGATGTCATAGCCTTCCCGCCGCACCAGCGCGGGCAGAAAACGATGCAGGCCATCGAAATATGGCAGGGCCAGGAAAACATCGCGCCTTAGCGCCTTCAAACCGCAGCCGGTGTCGCGGGTGCCATCGTGCAGGATTGCGTTTCGCACGCTGTTGGCCGTGCGCGACTGAAATTTCTTGAAGCCGGTGTCCTTGCGGCCGACACGCTGACCCGCTGCCAGACCAACTTTCTCGCCGCCCTTCTCGATTGCTTCGATCAAGGCCGGAAGGAATGCGGGGTTGTTCTGTCCGTCACCGTCGAGGGTGGCGACGATCCGGCCGCGCGCAGCGCGAATCCCGGTTCGCACCGCGGCGGATTGCCCGCTGGAGGCCGCATGGCGGATCTGACGCAAATTGTTCCGCGCGCGCATCTCGGCGGCGAGCCGCTCGCCGGTCGCATCGGTCGATCCATCGTTGACGTAGATGATCTCATACGCCCAGCGGCCATCGAGCGCGGCCGCGATCTCGGCGATCAGCGGCGCGACATTGTCCTGCTCGTTTCGGACAGGAACCACGATCGATACGTCGGGGGCCGGCTGGCCGGAGTTTGCTAGTTGATCGCTCATGTACCCTGGTGTCCGAAATCCGAAGTTCGCCCCATTTTTCCGCACGCTCCATTGCGAACTTCGGATTTAAAAGGACACGAGAATTCATGATTCCAGTGTGGTTTAGGTTCGCAAGTTCGCAGAAGAACGCGCTGTAGACACATTGCGGACTTGCGAACCACCACACTGGGGTCCGAAAGCCCGCAAAAGCAGTCAAACGCTGCGCCGGGCGACCGCTTCTTATGGTGCCAACGCCTCTCGGGCAACCCTTTTCAGGGAGCCCCCGGATGGTCCCGCGAGGGGCGCAATGGAGCCATCCCGGCCGATCGAGAACCCGAGGCGGCGGGCCGCGAACCAGTAGCGGATGAACATCGCGCAGATGACCCCGGTCAGGGCGCCGCCGACGACGTCGCTTGGATGATGGGCAAGCAGGATGACCCGGCTGACGCAGATCAGTACCGCGTAGACCATCATGATGAGCGTCGCTTTTCGCCACACTGCGGACACCGCGAAAGCCAGCGCAAACGCCGTGCTCGCATGGCCGGACGGCAGGCTCTCAAACGCCGGGATTCCGGCGAAATGATCGAAATAGAAAGCATTGGCCTCGCCGCCGACAAAAGGCCGGCTCCTGCCGATGATGTATTTGAGCAGTTCAGCGCAGAGAACGGCTGTCAGCACCGAGAAAAAAAGATACTGAACGCGCACGCCGAATGCGATCAGGACCTGCCGCGAAACACCCGTCAATCGTGGCAGCATCAGCAAGATGACGATAAGCCCGCCCGCAAGCGCCCATTGCACATAGGTCGACTTTCCGAGTTCGGTAAACCAACGCAACGGCCAGAGACTGGCTGTGCCCCGCGCCGGCATCAGCTTGATGGCGGCGACGTCGGCGGTGGCCATCAAGGCTCCGATGAGAAGTGCTGTCAG
>JAGVII010000527.1 GCA_020056155.1 Afipia sp. | reverse complement strand
TTCGGCGACGACCGCGTTTTCATCGAGAAATTCATCGTCGATCCGCGCCATATCGAAATCCAGATCCTCGGCGACAAGCACGGCAACGTGATTTATCTCGGCGAGCGCGAGTGTTCGATCCAGCGCCGCAACCAGAAGGTGATCGAGGAGGCCCCAAGCCCGCTGCTCGACGAGGCCACCCGCCGCAAGATGGGCGAACAGGCCGTCGCGCTGGCGAAGGCCGTGAACTACGATTCCGCAGGCACGGTGGAATTCGTCGCCGGTCAGGACAAGAGCTTCTACTTCCTCGAAATGAACACACGGCTTCAGGTCGAACATCCGGTGACCGAACTCGTCACCGGCATCGATCTGGTCGAGCAGATGATCCGCGTTGCCGCCGGCGAGAAGCTCGCGCTGGCGCAGAAGGATGTCACGCTGACCGGCTGGGCGGTCGAGTCCCGTGTCTATGCGGAAGATCCGTTCCGGAATTTCCTGCCGTCGATCGGGCGGCTGGTGAAGTATCGCCCGCCGGCGGAAAGCAAGGTGGACGACATCACCGTGCG
The DNA here is from genome assembly GCA_020056155.1 of Afipia sp. Taxonomy (GTDB): domain Bacteria; phylum Pseudomonadota; class Alphaproteobacteria; order Rhizobiales; family Xanthobacteraceae; genus Afipia. The sequence continues at coordinate 2,943 of JAGVII010000527.1, read as the reverse complement.
CAACGACACCGGCGTGCAGGAAGGCGGCGAGATTTCGATCTACTACGATCCGATGATCGCCAAGCTGGTGACCCACGCCTCATCGCGCGCCGCCGCCATCGAGGCACAGTCGCAGGCGCTGGATTCGTTTTATATCGACGGCATTCGCCACAACATCCCGTTCCTGTCGGCGCTGATGAACCATCCGCGCTGGCGCGAGGGTAATCTGTCGACCGGTTTTATCGCCGAGGAATTTCCCAAGGGGTTCGGGCCGCGCACGCCGGAAGGCGAGACCGCGCACCGGATCGCCGCGGTCGGCGCCGCCGTCGATCATATTCTGGGCGAGCGCAAGCGGCAGATTTCCGGCCAGCTGACGGGCCGCGCCGTGTCGCGTGAACGCCGCCGCGCGGTCTGGCTCGATCGCAATGAGGTTCAGCTTGAGGTCGCGCGCGACGGCGAGGGGATTGTCGTTCGGCTGGTTGGCGCCGATGGAAACCTCGGTCAGCCGGTGACGCTGCTCTCGAACTGGAAGCCGGGCGATCCGGTCTGGCAGGGCACCATCGCCGGTCATCCTGTCGCCGTGCAGGTGAGGCCGATGCCGAACGGCTTCCGGCTGGCCTATCAGGGTTATGAGCTGCCGGTGCAGGTGTTCACGGAAACCGAAGCCGCCGCCGCGCGGCTGATGCCGGTGACGTCGGCCGCCGATACCGGCAAGAAGGTGCTGTGTCCGATGCCGGGCCTCGTGATCTCGATTGCGGTCACCGAAGGTCAGGACGTCAAGGCAGGCGAGACCCTTGCGGTCATCGAGGCAATGAAGATGCAGAACGTGCTGCGCGCCGAACGCGACGGCGTGGTGAAGAAAATCGCCGCCACGCCGGGCGCGACACTGGCCGTCGATGCACTGATCCTCGAATTTGCGTGAGGGCGTGATGGCCCCGCGGGACAAGCGCGAAGCCTTTCGGGCCATCCTGTCGGGCAAGGACGTGATCAGGCCGGGTTCGGTCTACGATCCGGTCTCGGCGCGCATCGCTGAGGACGTCGGATTCGAACTCGGTCTGCTCGGCGGGTCTGCGGCCTCGCTGACCATCCTCGGCGATCCGGACCTGGTGCTGATCACGCTGTCCGAACTCGCCGAGCAGGTGCGGCGGATCTGCCGCGCCGGAAACATCCCGGTGCTGGTCGATGCCGACCACGGCTACGGCAACGCGCTCAATGTCCGCCGCACGGTGCAGGAGCTTGAAGCCGCCGGCGCCGCCGGTCTCACCATCGAGGATACGCTGCTGCCGCAGGCCTATGGGCAGGCCAAGCCGCAGGTGATTTCCATTGACGAGGGTGCCGGCAAGATGAAGGCCGCGCTCGTCGGCCGCTCGGATCAATCGCTGGTGATCGTCGGCCGCACGGGGGCTGCATCCATCACCGGCATCGACGACACGGTTGCGCGCGCGCAGGCCTATGAGGCGGCGGGCGTCGATGCGCTGTTCTTCACCGGCCTGAAAACCCGCGCCGAACTTCAGGCGATTGCCGCCGCGACGACACTGCCGATCATCATGGGCAGTGCCGATGGCGAACTGGCGGATACGGCTTTCCTTGGCAGTCAGCGGGTCCGCGTCGCCAATCAGGGCCATGCGCCGATCGCGGTTGCGACGCAGGCGGTGTACGATACGCTCAAGGCGCTGCGCGACGGCACGCCGCCGAAAGACCTGAAGGGGCTGCCCTCGGCGGACCTGACCAATCGCGTGATGCGCGATGCCGGGGCGAAGGCGCGCAGCGCGGATTTTCTGGGACTGAAAAAATAACTTCGCCGGAGTTGGCCGATGAGCGACGTCATTCGCCACATCACCGTTCGGGGCAAGGTGCAGGGCGTCGGATACCGCGCCTGGATCGAAGGCGAGGCGGTCGCGCGGGGGCTTGCCGGATGGGCGCGCAACCGCAGGGACGGCACGGTGGAAGCGGTGCTCTCCGGTCCGGAAGAGGCGGTGGCTGCGCTGATCACGAAATGCCGGCACGGTCCCGGCATGGCGCGCGTGACGACCATCGCCAATGAACCCGCCGGCGAAGACATGCTGAACCTGCGCGCTCCGGGCGAGCGGTTTTCGGTGCTGCCGACGATTTAACGCGCGGCTATGACTTCGTCCCGGCTTCCTTGCGGAACGTCGCGGCGAGAATACGCAGCGCTGCCCGTTTCGATGCGTCGCTGACGCGGGAATAGAGCATCACCTTCGATGCGCCGAGCTTCGGCAACCCGAATGCCGGTCCGGCATCGACCATGCCGGGGGGCGCGATCCGTTTCGCCAGCGGCGCGACGGCAAGGCCTGCGGCGGCAGCGGCGGTCACAGCGCTCAAGCCGCCGCCGATGAAGGCCTCGGTCCATTTGATGCGCGTCTTGTCGAGTGCGCGGACCGCGGTGGCGCGAACCCCGCACGGTGCGGCGAGCGTGGCGACGCGCAGCGTCTCGCCCCTGGTCCAGTGAAATCCCGGCGAGGCGAACCAGCCAAAGCCGTCGGTGCAGAGTATCTCCCCGCCGCGCCGGCTGCCTTCCTGACGCACCACGACGGCATCGAGTTCGCCGCCGTCGAAGGCATCCAGCAGCGTGCGCGAGAAATCGATCGTCACTGCGAGGGTGAGCGACGACGCTGCGCCGCGCAGCTTTTCGAGAATGGGCACCAGTTCGGGGCCGGCGGCGTGATCGCTGATGCCGAGCGTCAGTTGCTGGCTCACGGGAACGGACCCTGACAGCGCGCGGTCGTGGGCGGCGATCAGCGCACGTGCATTGTCCTGAAAGGCGGCGCCGTCTCCGGTCAGCCGCACCGCGCGCGGAGAGCGCTCGACCAGCCGCTTGCCGAGTGTCGCCTCAAGGCGTTGCAGTTTCATGCTGACGGCGGCCTGCGTCGTGCCCAGCGCTTCGGCGGTGCGGGTGAAACTTTGCAGTTCGGCCACCAGCAGGAACGCCTGCACGGTCGGAAT
>JAGVII010000858.1 GCA_020056155.1 Afipia sp. | reverse complement strand
GCGCTGCAGGCTGTCAGCGACACCGTCGCCAAGGGCGGCCGCGTGCTGTTCGTCGGCACCAAGCGTCAGGCACAGGACGGCGTGGCGGAAGCCGCGAAGCGCTCCGCGCAGTACTTCGTCAACTCGCGCTGGCTCGGCGGCACGCTGACCAACTGGAAGACCGTTTCCGGTTCGATCAAGCGTCTGCGTCAGCTCGACGAGATGCTGGGTTCGGGCGAAGGCAATCAGTACACCAAGAAAGAGCGCCTCACGCTGACGCGTGAGCGCGACAAGCTCGACCGCTCGCTCGGCGGCATCAAGGACATGGGCGGCTTGCCCGACCTGATCTTCGTGATCGACACCAACAAGGAAGACATCGCGATTCAGGAAGCCAACCGCCTGAACATCCCGGTGGCTGCGATCGTCGACACCAACTCCGATCCGAAGGGCATCTCGTATGTCGTTCCCGGCAACGACGACGCCGGTCGCGCGATCTCGCTGTACTGCGATCTCGTCGCGCGCGCAGTGATCGACGGCATTTCGCGTGCACAGGGCGGTGCCGGCATCGATATCGGCGCAATGGCCAATCCGACGCCGGAAGCCGCTGCTCCTGCGAAGTCGGAAGGCTTCCAGGGCCTGGCTGGTCCGCGCGGCGTTGCCGACGACCTCAAGAAGCTCACCGGCGTGTCCGGCGCGATCGAGAAGAAGTTCAACGACCTCGGCATCTTCCACTACTGGCAGCTGGCCGAACTCGATCACGATACCGCCCACAAGATCGGCGAAGAAGTCGGTCTTCCGGCGCGTGCCGATGGCTGGGTTGCCCAGTCGAAGGCGCTGACCGCGGAAGCGGAATAAGCCTCACGCGTTTGTCGCGGCCGGGTCATCCGGCCGCGATATCCCCAACGGCGCGTATTCCGTAAGCGGATGCCGTTTTGCGATCAGAATGCGCTTAACCCATATGTAAAACCTGCGCGTCGAATCCGGCCAGTGTCTTGAATCTGAAGCCGCGAGATAATGCGGATTTGCGAACCACTACACTAGCAGCTCACGCTGCGCCGCGCGGCCCGCACAGGCAAAGGACGTCCCACGATGGCAACGATCACAGCAGCGATGGTCAAGGATCTGCGCGAGAAGACCGGCGTAGGCATGATGGACTGCAAGCAGGCTCTCAACGAGACCAGCGGCGACATGGAAGCCGCCATCGACTGGCTGCGCAAGAAGGGCCTTTCGAAGGCCGCCAAGAAGGCCGGCCGCGTCGCGGCGGAAGGTCTGATCGCGGCCATTACCGCGGGCACCAAGGGCGTCGTCGTCGAGGTCAACTCCGAGACCGACTTCGTTGCGCGCAACGAACAGTTCCAGGGCCTCGTGAAGATGGTCGGCCAGGTCGCGCTCAAGGCCGGCACCGACGTCGAGAAGATCAAGGCCGCCAAGGTTGGCGACATCACCGTCGAGCGTGCGATCGCCGACGCGATCGCCACCATCGGTGAAAATATGACGCTGCGCCGCGCGGCTGAACTTTCGGTCAGCGATGGCGTTGTCGCGAGCTACATCCACAACGCCGTGTTCGACGGCCTCGGCAAGATGGGCGTGCTCGTAGCGCTCGAGTCGACCGGTGCGAAGGATGAACTGGCGACGCTCGGCCGTCAGATCGCGATGCATGTCGCCGCCACCAATCCTCAGGCGCTCGATGCCGCAAGTCTCGACCCCGAGGTTGTGCGCCGCGAGAAGGACGTCATGGCCGACAAGTATCGTCAGCAGGGCAAGCCGGACGCGATGATCGCCAAGATCGTCGAATCGGGCCTGAAGACCTACTACAAGGAAGTGACCCTGCTGGAGCAGGCTTTCATTCATGACAACGCCAAGTCCGTGGCGCAGGCCGTGAAGGATGCTGAGGGTAAAGTCGGCGCACCTATCAAGGTGACGGGCTTTGTGCGCTATGCTCTGGGCGAGGGAATCGAGAAGCAGGAATCCGATTTCGCCGCTGAAGTCGCCGCCGCTGCAGGTCAGGGGTAACGAGACGACGCGCGCTACGGGATCCTGAGCGCATTCAGCAAAGGGCAATCCCGTTTGCTCCGGAATGCGCTCAATTCGAAAGAGTGAGCGATCGCATGGGTGAACCGGCTTATCGGCGTGTCGTGGTCAAGGTGTCCGGCGAGTATCTCGCCGGGGACCAGTCTTTCGGTATTCACCAGCCCACCATCGACCGGATCGCCGGCGACCTCATCAAGGCCCGCGAACTCGGCGTTGAGATCGCCGTCGTTGTCGGCGGCGGTAACATCTTTCGTGGCGTCGAGGTTTCCTCGCGCGGTGTGTCCCGCACCACCGGCGACACGATGGGCATGCTTGCCACCGTCATGAACAGTCTCGCGCTGGAATCGGCGCTCGAGCGCAAGGGTCAGTCGGCGCGCGTGCTGTCGGCTTTCGTCATGCCGCAGGTCTG
>JAGVII010000576.1 GCA_020056155.1 Afipia sp. | reverse complement strand
GGGAAACGACACTTGGCGAAATGGCCGAGACGTTTCGGTAGTTGGCCGTCAGCTCGTCTTTGACGGATTTACATCTCTGAACGAAATCTGGCGTCAGTCCGCGCGCGTGAACGCAGCAGCCGCTCGTGTTCATGAAAGAACCGAATTGCTCGCGTTGGATGCTGCCGAGGCTTACATCGACGTCATTCGATACACACGCCTCATCGCAATCGCCGAAGATAATGTGAGAGTGCATCGTGGGCTGTTCAGCAACGTGCAAGCTCGATTCAATGGCGGACGCGCAGGTGAAGGCGATCTCGAGCAAACCCGCGAGCGTGTCGAAAACGCTGTGGCAGCGCTTGCGGGCTTCCGCCAGAGTCTAGACGAGGCACGCGCAAAGTACCGAAGGTCCGTCGGGCTTGAACCTTTCAATCTACGGAATCCTCACCGTCTCGGAGGTCTGCCAGCGACCAAGGATGAATCGCTTGCGGTTGCGATTAGATTCAACCCTACGATCAAAGCTGCGGAAGCAGATGCTCGCGCTGCCAAATATGCTTTTCGGAGTACGTCAGGTGCCTTTGTCCCGAATGTGTATCTTGAGGGGCGAGCATCGACTGGAACTGACGCAAACGGCTATGTTGGCAAGCGTGACGACGTGAGCGGAAAAGTCGTCGTCAGTTGGGATATTTTCCGCGGTGGCCAAGATGCGTGGCGCCGCAATGAAATGGCTGAGCGATATGTCGAAGGCACCATGCGACACGCACGCTTGCAGCGCGATGCCGTTGAATCGATCGACAAGGCCTGGGCGGCTCGAACCCTCACCGCGGACCGGATTGCGGCCCTTAATCGGCAAATTGCCTCGGATCGTAAAGTTATTACGTCCTATCAGAAAGAATACGAGTTGGGTCAACGGTCGCTGGTCGATTTGCTCAATGGGCAAAACCAGCTCTTCAACGGTTTTATTTCATTGATTTCGGCGCAGAGTGTTGCTGTGTTCGCCGACTATCAGTTGCTCGCGGCGATGGGAAATCTGATCGAGTACGTCAAGGCGCCCCCGCCGGCGGACGCATCGCCCCTTAACGCTGAGCCCTTCGGCCTGTTTCCGACAAAGCTGCCTCCTATCCACCTCCACGATCCAATCTCAGGTCCAGAACCATTGCCGGTTAGGAAGGCCGAGCCAATTCCGGCTCTGAACTACGCTGCTGCTGGCGGACCTGCAAATCTCGCACGAAATGACAATTTCGCGGCCCGGTGGCAGGGCTCAAACCCCGCCCAGGAATTGGTCGATGCAGCGTCCAGGTGGCCGGTTAAGAGATAGCGCGCGCTAGAGGGGCACTACCGCGCGCCTTACGCGGGAAACGGCGCTCGCTCGGACACGACTTTACGGCGGCACATTAGGCTTAATGCCAAGGTTTCCGCGCTTTGTGATCCTATGCGGGTATGATGGCTAGCCGACCCTCTTAGCCAGGACCTCGATCAGTGAATATGGACGCGGGATTTAGTCGGACTGCGGCGAAATCAGGTGGGGTCGAAGGGGCGGACCACTTGAGAGACCCGCTTGCGGATGCGTTGGTCTGCCTTGCTGCCCACCACGGACGAGCAATCAGCCGCGAAGCCCTGATAGCCGGTCTACCCATCGTTAATGGCCGCCTGACAGCAACGCTCGTCGAGAGAGCTGGGCTGCGAGCAGGACTGGAAATAGAGCCGGTTAAGCGCGCACTTTCGGACATTCCAGCGTTGGTGCTGCCAATCTTGCTAGTCCTCAAGGATGGCATGCCACTGATCCTCCACGGCGTAGATGAAACGTCGCAATTGGCTCGGCTGGTCGATCCGGAACATCCGCAGACGATACGGAATCTTCCCTTTTCCCAGCTTGCGGCAACCTATTCAGGCTTCGCATTCCTCGTAAAGCCAACAGCAACAGCGGACGCCCGCACCGTTGCTGCCGGCGACCTTCCTGAGACGCATTGGTTCTGGTCGGTCGTTCGCAGATTTGGATCGAATTACGGACACGTCGCGCTGGCCGCGTTGCTCGTCAACATGCTCGCCTTGGCGGCACCGCTCTTTACGATGAACGTGTACGACCGGGTTGTCCCGAATGGCGCCATTCCTTCGCTCGTTGCGCTTGCTATCGGGCTCGGCCTCGCAATCGTTTTCGACTTCATCATTCGGATTGTCCGAAGCCGGATCATCGATCTCACGGGCAAAAAGATCGATGTTGTGCTGGCTGCGAATATCTTCGAGCACATCCTTGCGGTGAAGATCGCAAACCGACCGACCTCGGTTGGAATTCTCGCTAACCAGATGAGAGATTTCGACTCGGTTCGAGAGTTTTTTACATCGGGGACCGTGGTCGCCGCCACCGATTTGATCTTCGCGATAATCTTCATCGGCGTACTCTTTATCATTGCCGGGCCTCTGGCTTGGATCCCATTGATCATGCTCCCGATCGTTATCGTGACTGGCTTAATACTGCAGCGGCCTTTGGATCGCGCAATGAAACGGCTGCAGGCCGAATCCGCGGCCCGTCACGGTGTCCTAATCGAATCTCTGTCGGGAATTGAAACGGTTCGTGCGACTGGCGCTGAATCGCGCATGCAAACTGCGTGGGAACGATCAGTCGCTGCGACCGCTCGCTCCGGCGAAGACGTGCATTTCTGGTCTTCGTTAGCTCTCACCATTTCGAGTTCCGCCCAGCAGATCACCAGCATGCTGCTGGTCGTGATCGGCGTATTTCTGATTCTCGACGGCAAGATTACGATGGGCGCATTGATCGCAGCGAACATGCTGTCGGGCCGCGTGCTTGCCCCGATTT
>JAGVII010000822.1 GCA_020056155.1 Afipia sp. | reverse complement strand
GCGGCAATCTCGGCGAAACCGGTTCGGTGTCCTTCATGTTCGACCGGGTCGGCGTGATCGAATACGACGCCAGGGTTGCCTCCGACGACGCCATGCTGGAAGCCGCGATCGAGGCCGGCGCCGACGACGTGGCGTCGAGCGAGGACGGCCATGAAGTCTTCGCCTCGCCGGAGACGTTCCGCGACGTGGCCAGGGCGCTGGAGACGAAGTTCGGCGAAGCGCGCAAGGCCGCGTTGATATGGAAGCCGCAGAACACCATTACGGTCGACGACGAGACCGGCGAAAAACTGTTCAAGCTGCTCGATCTCCTGAACGAGCATGACGACGTCCAGAACGTCTATGCCAATTTCGAAGTGTCGGACGCGCTCGCCGCCAGGATGAGCGCGTAAGGCCGGACAGACCCCATCCGTGAAGATTTTTTCTTGACGCAGCCCTGCTGAAGGATCATGTCAGCCGCGGGGCGCGCGTTCGTTCGCGTTCGACGCCCATCACTGGAAACCAATCAACTATGCCAAGCGACAGTCCACGTATTTTGCCGGTAGCGGTCCCGGTGGTCTAGAGCGCTCCAGCTCACCGGGCCCCTGCCGTTGCCGGCAGAACCTGAAGGTGAGCCATGACTGATACCCATGCCGCGCATGAAGGCGCTTTCAATGCGGCTGTTCTGGCCGCGAGCCTGATCGGCGAGCACGCCGCCGACACCGTCGAAATTCTCAATAAACTCGAGCCATCCGACGCGGCGGATGTCGTGCGGTTGCTGCCGCGTGACTTCGCGATTGAAATTCTCGACAAGCCGGAACTGGATTTCGGTGCCGAGATCATCGAGGCGCTGCCCCGTCATGTCGCCGCACCCTTGCTCGCAGGGATGTCCGCCGACATGGCGGCGGACATCGTGCAGCAGCTCGAGGAGCCCGCGAAGACGGAGCTGCTGGGCGCGCTCGATGAGGTATCCCGCAGGGCGATTGTCAGCCTGCTGGATTATCCGGAGAATACCGCCGGCGCGATGATGACGACGGAGTTCGTCAGCGTCCCCAGCAACTGGACCGTCGAACAGACGCTTCAGCATATCCGCAAGGTCGAGCGGACCCGCGAGACCGTCTACGCGATCTACCTGCTCGATCCTGTCACCCGGCGTCTCGTCGGCGCGGTGACCCTGCGCAGGCTGATCTCGGGCGAGCCATCGGCGAGTATTCTGACCCTCGCTCCCACCCACGAGCCCATCACCACATTCCCCCTGATCGACCGCGAGGACGTGGCCCGCCTGATCACCCGGCACGATCTGCTGGCGGTCCCGGTGATCGACAAGGCCGGGCATCTGCTCGGCATCGTCACGGTGGACGATATCATCGACGCGATCATCGAGGAGAGCACCGAGGACGTGCAGAAGTTCGGCGGCATGTCCGCGACCGAAGAGCCCTACATGCAGATCGGGCTGCTGGAGATGATCCGCAAACGCGGCGGCTGGCTCTCCATCCTGTTTGTCAGCGAGATGCTGACGGCGAGTGTCATGCAGCACTTCGAGGGGGAGCTTGAGAAGGCGCTGGTCCTGACCCTGTTCATTCCGTTGATCATGAGTTCGGGCGGCAATTCCGGCTCGCAGGCGACCTCGCTGCTGATCCGCTCTCTCGCCCTGCACGATGTGAAGCTGGCGGACTGGTGGCGGGTGATGCTGCGCGAGCTGCCGACGGGGTTGATCCTCGGCGGGCTGCTGGGCGTCATCGGCCTGGCGCGGGTCGTGATGTGGCAGAAGCTCGGCATCTACGACTACGGCGAGCACTGGATGCTGGTGGGGCTGACCGTTGCCGTGGCGCTGGTCGGCGTGGTCACCTTCGGTTCCGTGGCGGGGTCGATGCTGCCCTTTGCATTACAGCGGGTCGGGTTCGATCCGGCCAGCGCGTCCGCGCCCTTTGTCGCGACCCTCGTCGATGTCACCGGGCTGATGATCTATTTCAGCGCGGCATTGCTGATCCTGCGCGGCACACTCCTGTAGGGCGCAGGTTTCATATCTCCGTCATGCCCGGGCTTGTCCCGGGCATCCACGTCTGTTGAGAAGCCGGGCAACAAGACGTGGATGGCCGG
>JAGVII010000433.1 GCA_020056155.1 Afipia sp. | reverse complement strand
TCCAACCAGAAAGCGGCGATCGAATCGACAAAACTGCGAAGGCGGTCGACGGAAATATTCATCGCTGCCGTCGACGGCGGATTTGATGGCGCCGGTCCGAATTCCGGTGGCAGGGGCGGGATCGGTGGCCACAGATCAGGGCACCGCTGCGATAATTCAACGGTAGACCTGCCGTCGCCGTGCCGGCAAGCGTTTCCAAGATGGTGGAGTATGTCCAGCGCGTCGAAACTTGGGAAAGACTCGATTGCGATGCCCCGCAAGTCATGGAATAGTTTCCGCAGATCCCTCCAGTCGGCCTTCTCGACTTTGACGACCGCAGGCGTGTGCGGCCGCAACTCGTTCGCGCACCCTCGCAGATAGGCTCTTAGCTGTCGCTCCCAGATCGATTGGATCGAGAGAGAGAACGCCATTTTCGTTTCGCGCAGCACGTCCTCCATGTCGGCTTGAGCAAATTCATGTCCGGGCGAATTGCTCCGACCCAATTCGTCTATCCGCCTATCGAGCGTCTCCAGTGCAGGAACAATCACGTCATCAAGATAGGATCGTATGGTGATGTCATGCTTGCCGGCCTGTACATCGGCGAAGCAATTTTTCCAGCGAAACGGTGTCATGGCTGTCGACATTTTTTCCCCGACAAAGTTGCAATCCTGGTCCACCGTTCATCGACTATGCGGGAGTGCGACATTCGATGACGACCGGCCTCACGACAATGCCATCCGGAAGGGCTGCAGCCTGGCTTTCGAGCTTCGCTCTGACGTTCTCGACCGACAGCTTCGGGACGGTCTTGCGCCGCCCATCCTTGGGGTCCCAGTTATCGGTCTCGAACCAGCCGACTAGGTATACGCCGGCTTGCGCGCGGAGTCGTATCATGTACTCCCGGACCAGTTGAGCCTCGAGCGCAGTGAAGAGCTCGCCGTTCCAACACCCTTTCGCTTCGATGACAGCCGTGATCGAGTCGAACGCTTCGCCGCCTGGGTGACGGCGTACCGCATTAATCAAAATGTCGGTACGTCGGCCGACGGGGGCACCCGGCACCCGGCTGACTTCGACTTCGCGGTTAGCGAAGATCCCGGCGTGAGCGAGCTCAGTTTGAAGAAAGCGCGCGACGACGTCCGAGAAGCCGTTCTCGTCAATAGGTCTGAAGACGTTCTTTGAGCACTGGCGGTCCCAAAGATCGCGCACTGGCGTTTGTGCGCCGTGAAGCGAGCCAGCGAATTTTGCCAGCGCTTCAGTAATGACATCGCAGAGATCACCCGCCGTGTTCACCAATTTCAAGGTCGGTTTGTCGGCAAGCGCGAGAACCTCTTTCGGACTCATTGGCGACCAGGTCGCAAGTCGCATCGCTCGCTCGGCGAGGGCGAGTTCGTAGGCGAGATGCGTGAACTGTGGATGATCGACGATCAACTCGTTGAGGACGGTGACGGCGGCGGGAGTTCCCATTCCCGCGAGATGTCGGGGCAAACCGTCGCGCAGATAACCCACCGAATCCAGTGCCCCGACGAAGCCCGTCGCCCGCTCGCCTTCGTTGCGCGGCGGAAACAAGCGTGCCACCAATTTAAACAGAGCGGCGATATCATGCTCGCCGAGGTCGCGATAAAATGGCGAGCCGAAATCGAAATGCATCGCGACGCGGGTGATTATCCGTTTGGCGAGGTCGTCGTCGGATTCCATCGTGGTCTGGATGACCCTCCAGGAGCGGACCGGCTCTCGTTGCAGAAGAACGTCGACTATCGCGTAGTCGCGGTCGTGCTTGGAAGCGTCGCAAGTCACGAGAAGCCCGAGGGCGTGGTCAAGAGCAGGCTGAAAGCCGACGCGCAGCATTGCATCGAGGAAGGAGGCATACTCTGCCGGCGTGTTCTTCGGGTCGCGAAGCTCCTCGAAGATAGCGGCGCGCAGCATGTCGTTGTGCCAGCATCCGTTCAGATCGTGGAGGATATGATACGGCAATCCGATCTGGCTCGTGCCGGGTTTGCGCACGTCTTCGCGCTCAAGGCGGATGATGGTGCGCACCGCGGAAACGAACTCCTCGGGAGCATGTCCGATCGCATCAACGAGGATACTCCTGATGTCTGGCGATCTGTCGGCCTCGGTCCCGTGCCGCGGAAGTCCCACGATGACGGGAGCCCATTTCCGCCACGTCTCTTCGATGATCCGGTGGTAACCCTCCGGCGAAACCTGCTTGAGCAGAAGGATGGCACGCAACCCGGCGATGGCGCTGAAAGGAATCGTCATTGGACGATGCCCGAGCCAATCGTCGATCGAGGTATCTGCTGCTGATAGGTACCGTTCCGCGCCGGCGACGATGCGCGGGCGTATTCCCTCGTCGGCTTCGTTCCAGCCGGGGGTCGTGACGATGAAATAATCGAGCTCATCCCCGTAGCCGCGGCTCGTCGGCGTGAGCGCCAGGATGAGGGTGAGGTGGCACCAAGCCTGCCAGCTACCGGCTTCGGCATCGGCGAGAAGCGCGCGGACCCTCTTCGGTGGATCGGGCTCAACGGGCGGAGGGAGATTGTCGTCGAGCGCACGCCACTGTGCCTGCAGCCGCCGGGCGTCCTTGGACGCCTGCGAATCCAGCCGTACTGGCTCGAACCACTGTCTATATCGGGCGCGCACCAGCGACGAGCGCTCCATCGCGGCGGCGAGCGCCTCGACGTGATCCGCGTTCTGCATCTCGAACGCGCGTTCGACGAGACCGAAGAGCGTCTCGGTTTCGATATCCCGCGCGTCGTTCTCGTCCTTGGGCGCAAGGGAAAGAAGCCACTCCAGATCCGCCGCGAGGACGAATTCGGCCCGGTGGAAATTGTATGCTTCGATCGGCGGAAGTGCCCGCTTGCAGAGCGCCGTCAGAAAGATCCTGCGTCGCGCGTCATCGGTCAGCAACTTTTGGCGGAACGCTGCCTGTTCCTTGTGATCGAGTCCGAGGAAGAGGGGGCCGTGATTGCGCAAGCGGGCGGCGATGTTGTCCACAAACGGGTACGTCAGGTCAGCATGCTCGAAGATCGGCCAAACCTTGAACATGATAGCGTCCGCCAGGCGTCGCGCGTGCGCGTTGCCGGATCTGCCATTGCCGGCCACCGCATTCGTCGCCCACCGGAGACTCGGAAGCAGGTCTTTGTCCTTCAGCGACTCCGGCAGCGCCATTTGGAAGTGGGCATACGCTCCGAAGAACAGGTCAGCGGTTGGCGTGAGAAGCGGGAACAGTCGGTCGGCCGTAATGTGATCGGGCCAGAGCAGTTGGAGCGCCGCACCTTTGATCTCGTCGTTCGGATCCTGCGCCTTCGCGATGTCTTCGGCGAACGGAAGTATCTGGGCCGGAACGTCGGCATCGCCGCAGGTCTTCAGCGCCGCAATGGCGCCGCTGCGGACCTGCGGATGGTTGGTCCCGTCCAAGAGCACTTGAAGAAGTTCCGGCTGGAGCTCGGAGAGCTTACATTTTTCGGCGACAAGCAAAGCGAGCCGGCGGGTAGGGGGCCCCAATTTGGTGTCGGTGACGAACGGCCGAAGCTCGTCCGCCAGGCCGGCATGCTTAAGCTTCGCGTAAATTTCGGAATGCATGTAGACGGAATCCGTGACGCGCTTCTTCTCGACCGCATTAAGAAGCGATTTCAGGATCGCTGTCTTGTCCTCGTCGCAGAGTCCGGAGAGATCGCCACCTAGAAGCGCGATCGGATCCTCGGCGATCAGTGCGGCACGGACCGCATCGTCCAGCGAAGCGGCCCAAGCCGCGACCCCCGAAAGCTGCGGAATCAGGCCGCCGGCCGGATGACGTATCGCCTTCAGGATCGTCGCTGCGGGTATGTGACGGGCATGCAGATAGTTGGCGGCGAGAAATTCGCCGTAGCCGCGATGGGCCCAGCCCATCTGTTGTTCGCCGTGGGCTCCGAACAGACCAGTGTCGAGCGTTTCACGAATGTCGTCGTCCGAAACGACGAAGGAAGCGAAATCCCCCGTTTCTTCGCTGCCCGCCAACGCCGAAATAATGATATCTTCTTCCGGACACTCGCTTTCGAGGCCCGTCCAGATCGAGAACCGGTTGCCAACTATTGTCGCTGCGGCGATCCGGCCTGCGACGCACATGCGCTG
>JAGVII010000466.1 GCA_020056155.1 Afipia sp. | reverse complement strand
TCTCCACGGCCTTCACCGGCAGATCGGCCTGCTTGAGGCTTCTGACGGCGGCGAGGCCCGCCGGCCCCGCGCCGATAACGAGCGTCGTCATGTCTCGCGCTCCGCCCGGCCATCGCGATAGCGCTCGAACACCTTGCGCGCGTCATAGTGCGGCGTGAATCCGAACTCGGACTTCAGCTTGTCGTTGGACAGCACCGGCCGGTACTGGATGAATTTCGCGTGGCCCGGCCCGAGCCTGGTGACGCGCAACAGATGCAGCAGCCACAGCGCGGATTTCAGCATCGAGGGCGGAATCGAAATATAGGGCTTGTGGTTCAGTTCGGCGATCTCGCGCAGGCTCAGCGTGCCGTCGCCGGCGAGATTGTAGGTGCCGGGTTTCGGCCGGCGCACGGCCAGCGCCAGCGCCTCCACCACGTCGCTGTCGGCGATCAGCGAGAACGGCGTCGCGGTGCCGCTGACGCCCATCACCACCGGCCGCTCGAAGATCGCGGTGATCTGGTTGTCGGTGGTAGGCCCCAGCACCGTGCAGGGACGGAACACGGTCTGCTTGAGATCAGGATAGAGATCGTGCCATTCGATCAGCATTTCCTCGACCTCGCGCTTGTTGCGCGCATAGGGGAAATCCGCGTTGCCGCGCAACGGATCGGTCTCGTGCAGCGGCACCGGATTGTCGGCGTGATAGCCGTAGGCCGAACCGCTTGACGTCACGATCAGGTGTTCGACACCTGCATCGAGCGAGGACTGCAGCACGTTCTTGGTGCCGAGCACGTCGATTTCCCAGTCGCGCTGCGGATCACCGCCCACCGCGACGATGGAGGCGAGATGCACCACGGTCTGCGGGCGGCGGACCTGAAACATGTCCCTGAGCGCCGGGTCGCGCACGTCGCCGGTCAGATACGTGACATTGGGCAAACGCTCGTGAGCGGCGACCTCGCGCACATCGAGCGCGATGATCTCCGCGTTCAGGTTGGCGCGCGCGAGTTCGGCGATCAGCGACTTGCCGATAAAGCCCGCCGCGCCGGTGACCAGCACACCGCCGTGCATGGCGTATTGTCCTGCATGAGCTTCGCTCATTCTGCGGTGTCCGTGCGCGGGATCTTGCTCTCGCCTCGCGGATGCGGATCGCGCCGCCTCCACCACGCCGCCAGCGCCCATCCGGAAATCAGATGCCACACGCCCCACCCCGCGGCGACCAGCGCCGCACCGCCAAGGCCGTCGAACTGGTTGAGGATCAGAGCGAGGCCCAAGCCCGAATTGTGCATGCTGACTTCAATCGTCATCGCGCGGGTGTCGTAGTCGCTCAGCCGCAGCAGCTTCGCGGTGCCCCAGCCGAGCCCGATGGCAATGGCGTTGTGAAGCACCACAAACGGCAGGATCGATTGTACGAAGGTGGTCAGATAGCGCGCATTGGTGAAGATCGCGCCGCCGATGAACGCGATCAGAAACAGGAACGACAGGATCTGCAGCGGACGGCGCAGCAGATGGCCGAGACGCGGCCAGTAATGCACCGTCGCGAGCCCCAGCGCCATCGGAATGCCGAGGATCGCCATGGTCGACCCGAGGAACGACAGCGGCTCGATGCTCACCTGCCGCAACAGCGCCGCGGTATCGGGATTCAGCGCCGCCCAGAACAGGATGTTGAGCGGCGTCGTGACGATGGCGAGCAGGCTCGATACGCCGGTCATGCTGACCGACAGCGCGGTGTTGCCCCGCGCCATGTGCGTGATCAGGTTGGAGATGTTGCCGCCGGGACAAGCGGCCACCACCATCATGCCGAGCGCGATGCTGGGCTGCGGCTTCAGCAGCATGGTGATCGCCCAGGTCACCGCAGGCAGCACTGCAAGCTGCGCCAGCAGGCCGGAGAGCGGCGCGATCGGCCTGCGAAACACCTCGATGAAATCCTCGATCCGCAGATCGAGGGCGACGCCGTAAATGATCAGCGCCAGCACGCCGCCGAGTACGAGTTGCCCGGTCGGATTGATGTTGAGCAGAATGTCGTCGATCGGTGCGCCCGTCATGTGCCCCCCGGCGTGAGTTGCCAAGGTTAGTTGAGTGGATCACGCGACGCTAGTGGAGTGGATTGGACCTTGCGCTTTCATGCTGCATTGAAGCATCGGCGCAGCAAAAAGGCCCCGCAAACGGGGCCTTTCGCAATCCGGATTTCAGGAAGACTTAGTGGGCGTCGGCCCAGACCTTCTTCTTGGTGAAGTACAGCAGACCCGACAGCACGATCAGGAACAGCATGACCTGCAGGCCGAGGCGCTTGCGGGCCTCCAGATGCGGCTCGGCAGCCCACATCAGGAACGCGGAAACGTCCTTGGCGTACTGCTGCACGGTCGCCGGCGAACCATCGTCGTAAGTGACCTGACCGTCGCTGAGCGGCTTCGGCATCTTGATCGCATGGCCGGGGAAGTACTTGTTATAGTACGACCCTTCGGGCAGCGCGAAGCCGGCGGGCGCCTTGTCTTCATAGCCCTGCAACAGCGCGTCGATGTAGTTCGGGCCCTTCTCCTGGAACTGGAGGAAGGCGTCGAAGATGAACTGCGGAAAACCACGCTCGTAACCACGGGACTTGGCGATCAGCGACAGGTCCGGCGGATAGGCGCCGCCGTTCGAGGCGCGCGCCGCCTGCTCGTTCGGATATGGCGACGGGAAGTAGTCAGCCGGACGGCCGTTCCGCTCGAACATCTCGCCCTTGTCGTCAGGTCCATCCTTGACCTGGTATTCCGACGCGAAGGCAGCCGCCTGCGCTGGCGAATAGCCCGGACCGCCGGGATCGGCGAGGTTGCGGAACGCGACAAACGACAATCCGTGACAAGCCGCACAGACTTCCTTGTAAACCTTGAGGCCGCGCTGCAACTGGCCCTGATCGAATTTGCCGAACGGACCGGCAAACGACCATTTCAGCGAAGGCGGCGTCGGAGCACCCTCGGCCGCGCGCGCGTTGTCCGTGGCGCCCAGCATCAGCATGCCACCGACCGCGAGCGCGATCATGGCCGAGACCATAGGTTTTTTCAGGGTCCCGGTCTTGCGCAGCACGTCTTCCGCGATCGAATTCGGCAGCGGACGCGCCTTCTCGATGCGGCTGAGGATCGGCAGCACGATCAGGAAATAGGCGAAGTAGGCGAACGTCAGCACGCGGCCGGCGATGACGTAGATGCCTTCCGCGGGCTTGGCGCCGAGCCAGCCGAGGCCGAAGCAGACAGCCACGAAGATCCAGAAGAACTGCTTGGCGAGCGGACGATACTTCGACGAGCGTGTCTTGGCGCTGTCGAGCCACGGCAGGAATGCCAGCACGATGATGGCGCTGAACATCGCGATGACGCCGGCGAGCTTGTTCGGGATCGAACGCAGGATCGCGTAGAACGGCAGGTAATACCATTCCGGCACGATGTGCGCGGGCGTGACGGCCGGATTGGCCGGAATGTAGTTCTCGGGATCGCCGAGATAGTTCGGGATGTAGAACAGGAACCAGGCGAAGAACAGCAGGAAGCAGGCCATGCCGAATGCGTCCTTGAGAGTCGCATAAGGCGTGAACGGCACAACGTCCTTCTCGGTCTTCGGCTCGACGCCGGCCGGGTTGTTCTGACCGGCGACATGCAGCGCCCAGATGTGCAGCACGACGACGCCGGCGATCACGAACGGCAGCAGGTAGTGCAGCGAGAAGAAGCGGTTCAGCGTCGGATTGCCGACCGAATAGCCGCCCCACAGCAGCGTCACGATGCTCTCGCCGAAATAGGGAATCGCGGAGAACAGGTTGGTGATGACGGTGGCGCCCCAGAAGCTCATCTGGCCCCACGGCAGCACGTAGCCCATGAAGCCCGTTGCCATCATCAGGAGGTAGATGATGACGCCGAGGATCCACAGCACCTCGCGCGGCTCCTTGTATGATCCGTAATAGAGGCCGCGGAACATGTGGATGTAGACGGCGATGAAGAACATCGACGCGCCGTTGGAATGCATGTAGCGCAGCAGCCAGCCGTAGTTGACGTCGCGGACGATCAGCTCGACCGACTTGAACGCGAAGTCCACATGCGGGGTGTAGTGCATCGCCAGGATGACGCCGGTGATGATCTGCACGCCGAGCATCATCGAAAGGATCGCGCCGAACGTCCACCAGTAGTTGAGGTTACGCGGTGTCGGATAGGCAACGAAGGACGAGTGGATCAGCCCCCCGATCGGGAGACGCCGTTCAACCCATTTCAAGACTGGGTTTTGCGGGTTGTAGTTCGATGGTCCGCTCATGATGCGATCCTGAAAAAGAAGAAGCGACGCGATCGGGTCTGACTGGAAATCAGCCGATTTTGATTTTGGTGTCGGAGACGAAGGAATAAGGCGGCACCGGCAGGTTGGTCGGCGCCGGGCCCGAGCGGATGCGGCCCGACGAGTCATATTGCGAACCATGGCACGGGCAGAAGAAGCCGTCGTACTGGCCCTCGTGGGCGATCGGAATGCAGCCAAGATGCGTGCAGATGCCGATCACGACGAGCCACTGGTCGTGGCCCTCCTTGACGCGCGACTGGTCGCTCTGCGGATCGGGAAGGCTCGCGGTCGGAACAGCGCGCGCCTCCTCGATCTGCTTCTTGGTGCGGTTCATGATGTAGATTGGCTTGCCGCGCCAGAACACCTTGATGTCCTGTCCGGTGGCGATCGGCGCAAGATCCACCTCGATCGGAGCGCCCGCCGCAATGGTCGAGGCGTCCGGGTTCATCTGGGAAATCAGCGGCCAGGCCACTGCAGCAGCGCCGACGGCGGCTACGGATCCCGTCGCTACATAGAGGAAATCACGGCGTGTCGCAGCGGCCGATGATGAAGACGTCACGATTGCAAACCCTTTCCGAACTGCAACCGGCTGACCCATCCCCGTACGACGCATCGCATGCGCCGGGAGAGGAAGCCGGTGCCCGCGGGCCCCGCGGTGGCAGAATGACCACTTGTCCTACTCAACCGGGCAGAACATACGATCTAGAATCGATCTATTGGCACCCTTGCCGGGAGAGCGCAAGCCCGCTATCGGCACATTTAGTGCGACGCACTAAAACCGCCCATAGCTGTGATTTTTCTTCACGTTTTCCACCGGGGCCAAAGGCCGCTTTCCGATGCGCGTTGTCCTTTTCCAACCTGATATCCCGCAAAATGCCGGGACGATTCTGCGGCTCTGCGCCTGCCTCGGCGTGGAGGCCCATATCATCGAGCCGGCCGGATTTCCCGTTTCCGACCGGCACTTCCGCCGCGCCGGAATGGACTACCTCGACCAGGTCACCATCGTACGGCACGATTCATGGGCCGCCTTCGAGGCCTGGCGCGCCCGGTCCGGCGGCCGGCTGGTTCTTTTTTCGACAAAGGCGGCAACGCCTTATCTCGATCATATCTATCGGGATGACGACATCCTGCTGTTCGGCCGGGAATCCGCCGGCGTCCCGGATGACGTGGTAAACGCGGCCGACGAACGGCTGGTCATCCCGATCGCGCCCGGGATGCGGTCCCTCAACGTCGCAGTGACGGTGGCGATGGCGCTTGGAGAGGCGCTGCGGCAGACACGAAGCGGGTTTTCGGGCGAAGCGGGTACCGGTTCGCGTTAGGAAAACACGGTGAATCAAAAGGAACGGCAAGTTGAGTTACGCGGTCAAGGAAATCTTCCTGACATTGCAAGGCGAAGGCGCCCATGCCGGGCGCACCGCCGTGTTCTGCCGGTTCAGCGGCTGCAACCTGTGGACCGGCCGCGAGCAGGACCGCGCTGAAGCCGTGTGCAAGTTCTGCGACACCGATTTCGTCGGCATGGACGGCACGCTCGGCGGACGCTACGCGAACGCCGACGACCTCGCCGCAGCCATCGCCGAACAGTGGGTGGGCCCGCGAGACCACCGCTATACGGTCCTGACCGGCGGCGAGCCCCTGCTCCAGATCGACCCCGCCCTGATCGATGCGCTGCATGCGCACGGCTTCACCATCGCGGTCGAGACCAACGGCACCGTCGCCGCCCCGCCCGGCCTCGACTGGATCTGCGTCAGCCCGAAGGCCGGATCGGAACTGGTCATCCGCAAGGGCCACGAATTGAAACTGGTTTATCCGCAGGCGGAAAACACCCCGGAGGATTTCGCGGACCTCGAATTCGAGCGGTTCTCGTTGCAGCCGATGGACGGACCTGACATAGCGCAAAGCACGCAAGCGGCGATCGCGTATTGCTTGGCGCATCCGCAGTGGCGCCTCAGCGTCCAGACGCACAAGACGCTCGGGATCAGATAGAGACAAAACCAATGTGGGAATTGACGAAATCGTTCCGCTTCGAGGCCGCGCATTCGCTGCCGGGCACGACGCTGGGCGAAGCCAGCGACGAAATCCACGGCCACTCGTTCCGCGCCGAAATCAGCGTGCGGGGCACGCCCGATCCCGCAACCGGGATGGTGATGGATCTGGGTGTGCTCGAACGATCGATGGCCGACGTGCAAAAAATGCTCGACCACAAGTTGCTGAACAAGGTCGAGGCGCTGGGCGCGCCGACGCTGGAAAACCTCACGCGCTTCATCTGGGACCGGGTCCAGCACGCGGGCAAGGTCACCCGCGTCAGCGTTCATCGCGACAGCTGCAACGAAAGCTGCACCTATTTCGGTCCGCAGGGCTAACCGGAGAGATCAATTTGGAAAAGCCCGTCACAGCGATCGAGCAACGCAAACAGACGGCCCGCGCATGGTTCGAGCAACTGCGCGACGATATTTGCCTGTCGCTGGAAAAGCTCGAAGCCGATGCATCGGCCGAACTGTATCCCGGCGAGGCCGGGCGTTTCGTGCGCACGCCGTGGGATCGCACCGATCACTCGGGAAAACCGGGCGGCGGCGGCGTCATGTCGGTGCTGCGCGGGCGGCTGTTCGAGAAAGCCGGCGTGCATTGCTCGACCGTGCACGGCGAATTCGCACCGGAATTCCGCGCGCAGATTCCCGGAGCAGCCGACGATCCGCGGTTCTGGGCCTCCGGCGTTTCGCTGATTGTCCATCCGCGCAACCCGAACGTCCCCGCGGTCCACATGAACACCCGCTTCGTGGTGACGACCAAGGCATGGTTCGGCGGCGGCGCGGACCTGACCCCGGTGCTCGACCGGCGGCGGACGCAGAACGATCCCGACACCGTTGCGTTTCACGCCGCCATGAAAGCCGCCTGCGATGCCCACGCGGCGGTCGCGCCTTACGACAAGTACAAGACCTGGTGCGACGAGTATTTCTACCTGCCCCACCGCAAGGAGGCCCGCGGCATCGGCGGCATCTTCTATGACTGGCTCGATTCGGGAGACTGGGACGCCGACCTGGCCTTCACCCGGCACGTCGGCCGGGCCTTTGCGGAGGTCTACCCCCAGCTGGTGCGGCGGAATTTCGGAGATGCCTGGACCGACAAGGACCGCCAGGAGCAACTGGTCCGCCGGGGCCGCTATGTCGAGTTCAACCTGCTTTACGACCGGGGGACGATTTTCGGCCTGAAAACAGGCGGAAACGTCGATTCGATCCTGTCGTCGATGCCGCCTGAAGTGAAGTGGCCATAACGGCTTCCGCCGGCAGACAAATGTTCAGAGAAGCCTAACAAAAGGGCGCTTTCCGAGCGCTCTCGACGTGTCACCAAGATGGCACACTCGCCAAAGAACAGCACGCAAAGCTCCCAAAGCAGCTGGAACGCATTGAGCCGGTAACCTCCCGCCGGTATTGCTATGGTCATAGGCGTGGCGGAATCGTACCGCCATCGACAAGTTATACAGGGGCTCACATGCGCAAGATTGCTGTTCTTCTTCTCGCTGCCGCAGGCGTTGGCCTGGCAGGCGCGGCTTCCGCAGCCGATCTCGGCACCGCACCGATCTACCGCAAGGCGCCTCCTCCCGTGGAGATCTTCACATGGACCGGCGGTTACATCGGCGGTTACGTCGGCGGCGCATTCGGAGCCGAGGACGCTGTCACCGGCGTTCCGGTTGACGGAGCTGGCTTGCCAATCTTCGCGGGCGCCCCTGCATCCTACGGCTACGGCTCGAGCGTGATCGGCGGCTACACCAGCGGCTACAATTACCAGTTCGCCCCGAACTGGGTGATCGGCTACGAAGGTGAAACCGGCTACATCGGCCTCAAGGGCTCGTCCGCCTATGCCGGATCGGCGACCTCGATTGCGACGACCCGCGCAGAAGGTCTCTACAGCGTCTGGGCAGCCCGCTTCGGTTACGCGTTCGATCGCTCGCTGATCTACGTCAAGGGCGGTGCGGCTCTGGTCGACTTCGAAACCGGCGTGTCCGACGGAACGCCCGGCAACCACATCGACACCATGCACACCAAGTATCGCCTCGGCTACGCAATCGGCGGCGGCTGGGAGTATGCGATCGACAACAAGTGGAGCGTGAAGGCCGAATACCTTTATATGGGCTTCGACGACAGCATCACCACCACCGGCAACCTCAATGGCCCCGCCGGCACGCAGGTCTGGACCACGACCAACCTCCCCGGCATTCACACCGCCAAGGTCGGCCTGAACTACAAGTTCGACATGCTCGGCTACTTCCTCGGCATCGTCCGCTAAACGCCGACGGTTCTCTGAACATCAAAGCCCCGGACATGGTCCGGGGCTTTTTCGTTTTTCGCAAATCCCGTCAACCTCCCTTTGTCGCCGTGTCATGACCGGCGGCTAGGCTTCAGGCTCCTCACATCAGCAAGGAGCCGATCATGGGACTGAAAGCAGGCGACGTCGTTGTTCTTA
>JAGVII010000115.1 GCA_020056155.1 Afipia sp. | reverse complement strand
GTCAGAACCAAAGGATCACTGGAATCATGGTTTCCAGTGTCCCTTTGAATCCGAAATTCGCTACGGAACTTGCTGCGAAACCTGGCGAACTTCGGATTCGGGACACTGGGTAGCGTCCTTGACGCTTTTTGCTTGCGTCTATACCCATTTGTGAAGGAAATTTGACGCCTCGCCCGTCCCCGGGCTCCTTTGGAAGTATCATGGCTCCCCAGTCCACTGTGCGTGCGTTGAAAAAGCCGCTTCGTCTTGACGACGAGGTTCGCTTCCTTCGCTCCTGGATTGAAAAGCCCCTGCACATGGGCGCGGTGATGCCCTCCAGCAAGGCGCTGGCGCGCACGATGGCGCGTTTCGTCGATCCGCATTCCGACGGACCCGTTATCGAACTTGGCCCCGGCACCGGCGCGATCACCGATGCGCTGATCGCCCGCGGCATCGCCGAGAAACGCCTGGTGCTGGTGGAGTTCGATCCGGGCTTCTGCGCGCTGCTGCGTGAACGCTATCCGCAGGCGACCGTGATTCAGGGCGATGCCTACAATCTCGGCGTGACGCTGGCGGAGTTGAAAGAGCCTGCCGCCGCGATGGTGTCCGGCCTGCCGCTTGTCACCAAACCGATGCTGGTTCGCCTGAAGCTGATGCGCGATGCGTTCCTGAAAATGGAAGCGGGCGCGCCCTTCATCCAGTTCACCTATTCGGTGGTGCCGCCGATCCCGAAATCGCTTCCGGGGATTCACACCAAGGCCTCCGAGCGGGTCTGGATGAACCTGCCGCCCGCGCGGGTCTGGGTCTATCGGAAAGGCTGATTGGCCTTTGTGCCGTCATTCCGGACAGGCCGCGGCAGCGGACCGATCCGGAATCCAGAAGAGTTGATTCCTTGTGACCTCAAGATTCCGGGTTCGCTCGCTTTGCTCGCGCCCCGGAATGACGCCGGACATGGATTCTGGCAGCAGCCTTTCCTCGTCCTGCCTTTTGCGTCTGAAAATCCGCCAAGCTATAAACCTTCCGCGCCTTCGCCCTGTCCGGAGGCGACAGGGACATCATGGCCGCGCTGAAAATCCTCGTCATTCCCGGCTCGCTGCGCACAGGCTCGTTCAATGCGCGACTGGCCGCCGTGGCGGTCAAGGAACTGGCGCTGCTCGACGTCGATGTGACGGTGATCTCGCTCAGCGATTATCCGCTGCCGATCTACGACGGCGACCTTGAAGTGAAGTCCGGCGTGCCGGCCAACGCCGTCAATCTCAAGCGGATGATCGGCGCGCATCACGGCGTCCTCATCGTCAGCCCCGAATACAATTCCTCGGTGCCGCCGCTGCTGAAGAACGCCATCGACTGGGTGACGCGGGTGCGCGACCGCAATGAGACGTTCGGTCAGGTGTTTCGCGAACGCGCCTTCGCGATCGGGGCGGCGTCGGATGGAAAATTCGGCGGGTTGCGCGTGCTGATGGCGCTGCGCCAGATTCTGGCGCTCGGCTGCGGCGCGACGGTGGTGCCGAAGCAGATGGCGCTGTCGTTCGCCGATCAGGCGTTCGACGACATGGACCGCCTGAAAGACCCCGCCGACGCCGAATTGCTGCGCGGAACCCTGCGCCAGCTGATCGACACCGCTCAACAGATGATGTGAGACGTCATGAAGCCTGCCCCTATTGAGTCCCGCGACCGGCTGATCGTCGCGCTCGATCTCTCCAGCGTCGAGACCGCCGAAGCGCTGATCGCGCGGCTCGGCGACAGCGTGACCTTCTACAAGATCGGCTACCAGCTGGCTTACGCCGGGGGCCTTTCACTGGTGCCGAAACTGGCGGATCGCGGCAAGAAGGTTTTCGCCGATCTCAAGCTGCACGACATCGGCAACACGGTTGCCAGGGGCGTCGAGAGCGTCGCCAAACTCGGCGCGACCTTCCTGACGGTGCACGCCTATCCGCAGACCATGAAGGCCGCGGTCGAGGCGCGCGGATCGTCCCTGAAAATTCTCGCGGTCACCGTGCTGACCTCCTACGACGACGACGACCTGCACACGGCGGGTTTTCGCTTCGGCGTCTCCGATCTGGTCGAGGCGCGCGCGCGGCAGGCGCAGGCGCTCGGCATCGATGGCCTTGTATGTTCAGGCGAAGAGGCCGGCACCGTGCGCGGCATCGTCGGCGCGCAGATGGCGCTGGTGACGCCGGGCATCCGTCCCGCAGGCAGCGCGGCCGGTGACCAGAAACGCATCATGACTCCGGGCCGCGCCATCGCGGCGGGCGCGGATTATCTCGTGGTCGGTCGGCCGGTGGTGGAAGCCGCCGATCCGAAAGCGGCGGCTGAGGCCATCGTCGCCGAAATCGTTCAGGCAGGCGGCTGAATCAAAAAAGGGGAGAACAACAATGCCCAAGGGTTACTGGATCGCGCGTATCGATGTTCAAGACATGGACGCCTACCGGCGCGATTACGTCGCGCACAACGGCGCGGTGTTCAACAAGTACGGCGCAAAATTTCTGGTGCGCGGCGGCGAGCACGAGGCCCATGAAGGTCCGGCGCGCTCGCGCAATGTCGTGATCGAGTTCAAGGACTATGCGACCGCGCTGGCCTGCTATCATTCGCCGGAATATGCGGCTCTCATCAAAGCCCGCGCGCCGCATTCCAGGGGCGAGATCGTTATCATCGAGGGCTACGACGGCCCGCAGCCGTAAGGGCGCAGGAAACGGCATCGACTCCCTCTTCAGACGGGAGAAGGAAACAAGAGATTCGTCATTGCGAGGAGCACTTGCGACGAAGCAATCCAGCTCTTTTGACGTTTTAACATTGATATGGATTGCTTCGCTTCGCTCGCAATGACGGTGTGGCTGATTGCATCATTCACGCGACGCTGCCACGCTTACTTCCCCATTCCGTTCTCGGGCACGATCAGCGGCACGAAACCGAACACGTGGCTGCTGTCGGGATCGACCAGCACACGTACGGCGTGGACCAGCTTGTCGCCGTAAACCATCAGCTTGTTGACGCCGGGTATCGGCTTGCCCTTGCTGTTGCGCAGCGGCGCGATCGAAAAATAATGCTCGTCGCCGTGGATCAGCAGCACGGGTTTGCCGAAGCCTGTCGCGCCCGCCTCGATGGC
>JAGVII010000399.1 GCA_020056155.1 Afipia sp. | reverse complement strand
GCGAAGCCGCCCGCGCCAGTCGCCTGTTCGCCAGTGAGACGCAGACTTCCGCCGAGGGCGGCGGGGCCGCCGCCAGCGCGGCGTCGGGTTCGCCTGATAGCATCCTGCGTGGCGTTGCCGCCGCAGCGGGTGGCGGTCCCTCAGCGCCGGCGAACGATGCGGAGCGGCGTCTGGCCTTCCTCAATGGGGCCGCGGACCGCCGGACGGCGAGCGCCGAAGCGCTCCAGGCGCCGCTTAATCCCTATACGGTTCAGGCGGGTGCAGTGATCGCCGCCGCCATGGTGACCGGGCTTCGCTCCGACCTTCCCGGACAGATCACCGCCCAGGTGACCGAGAACGTCTACGACAGCCCGACCGGGCGCATTCTCCTCATCCCGCAGGGCGCGCGGCTCATCGGCCAGTACGACGCCGAGGTCGCGTTCGGGCAATCGCGCGCCTTGCTGGTCTGGAACCGCCTGATCTTGCCCAACGGGCGCTCGATCGTTCTGGAACGGCAACCGGGCGCCGACGCCTCCGGTCACGCCGGCCTTGAGGACGAGGTCGATAATCACTGGGGCCAGGTTTTCCGCGGCGCCGTGTTGTCCACTTTGCTGAGCATCGGCGCCGAAGCCGGTACATCGTCGGACGAGGGCGATCTCCTGCAGGCCATCCGCCGAGGCGCCTCGGACAGTATCAGCCAGACCGGCCGTCAGATCGTCGGCCGTTCGCTCAACATCCAGCCCACGATCACCATCCGTCCGGGATTTCCGGTGCGGGTGATCGTCACCCGCGATCTCGTGCTCGAACCCTACGAAGGCTGATCATGGCGGCGCTGAAACTCGGAGCGATCATCGACGACCGCCCTGTTCGACTGACAATAGAATTGCCCGCCACGGTCCACCGTGATCTCGCCGCCTATGCCGAAGTGCTGGCGCGGGAAACCGGGACGGCCACCGAACCGGCCAAGCTGGTCGCACCTATGCTGGCGCGGTTCATGGCTTCCGACCGCGGCTTCGCCAAAGCGCGGCGATCAGTATCGCGCGGCGCCACGACCCGAGCCGGGTCGACGTAGCCGCGTTTGAGAAACGACCAGAAGCGCCGCAGAGGCGGGTTGTCATTGCTAGGGTCGCGATAGGCGGTGAGCGGGACGAGCGCCTGGTCGCCGCCAGCCAAGGGAATCGCCACCACGCCCTGCGGCAGGCTCCCAAGGGCAGACTCGATCATCAGGGTGAGACCGAGGCCCATCCCCACCATCGACAATACGGTTTCACGGCTGATCGAATGTGAGCGGGTCACCGGTCTACGCCCGTGCCTGCCCATCCTGCCGGAAAGCAATCTCACCGCCTCGGCGGCGACGCTTTGGGCGGCGACAAGAAGCGTCTCCTCCTCAAGGTCGGACCAGTGCACTTCAGAGCAGCCTGACAGCGGATGACCCTGGGCTATGAGGACATGCAACCGCTCATGCCAAAGAAGCAGCGGCTCGCCGAGCTTGTCGTCCGGCGCGCCGTGAAGGACAGCAATGTCGATTGCGCGCGAACTGATCCCCTCCACCATCCGAAATCTGTCCCCTTCAACGAACTGGAGATCGACTTCCGGATGCTCCTCGGCATAGGCGCTCAGGGCGGTCCGCAAGCGGCCTGCCGATAAAGATGTGGTGAGGCCGAGCGTCAGCTTGCCAGCCGCGCCGCGGCTGGTCGCGGCGGCGTTGATGACCGCTAGATCGAGGACGCGCAGGGCCTCGCGAGCCTCTTCGAAGAAGGCTGCCCCGGCCTTGGTCGGCTCGACTCCAATCGAGGATCGGTGAAAGAGCGAGACGGTAAGCGCGTCTTCAAGCGCGCGGAGTCGGTGGCTCAAGGCCGCCTCGCTCATCCCGACCGCCGCGGCGGTACGGCGAAGGCTACGATGCTCAGCGATTGCAAGCACCAGACGAACCGAGGCCAGATCCAGGCCGAGGCGACGGCTGGGTTTTACGCCAGCCCTCATGTCATAGAGTTCCGATCATCATGGCGTGTCCACGGGCCGCTTTTGCACGGCACGGTAGAGCCAGATGCTTACAGGTCCGTGACAGTCACCGAATATGTTTCGATGAACTCCAAAGTATTGGCGTTTTCGATGAGGCCCGCCCGACGCTTATCCGAACGGATTCATCTTGAGCTTTCAGCCGCATCCGACGTGTTCTCGAGGCCATCCTGGCGTCTGCTCCTATTTCGGCCGCAGGTGATCCCTTCGACTACGTCGCGGGACCTCCGGGGGCACCATTAAAGGAGCTGACGTTCGAGCTCGTCCTTCCGACTCCGCCAATCTTGCATCGTCTGTGTCAGCAGTGCTTGCCAGCCAGAGCCGTGATCTGGGTGCAGTGCATGCGCGAGTTCGTGGGCAATGACGTAGTCGATGAGGTGAGGCGACGCCTGCACCAGCTCACTGTTCAAAACCAGATTTCCCTTGGGCGTGAAACTCCCCCAGCGTTGGGACATGGCCCGAACTATGAGCCGCGGCTTTTCAATGCCGAGGCGAAGAAATGGCGGCGCCGTCGCTTCCACGCGTTCTGGGAAAACTCGGTGGCTCTGCAATCCGTACCAATGTCGCAGCAGCGCCCTTCGATGCACGAATTCGCTGTTTTCGCGCACGGCCAGAACAATCCGGTCGCCGTCTAGGCGGACATTCGGCGCGCCTTCGCATGTCACGACGAGGCGATACTGCTTCCCAAGAAAAAGGTGGGTTTCACCGCTCACATACTGGCGAGCCGGCGTCCGGGGACGCCATCGCTCGCATCGAAGCAGTTCCCGCTTTATCCAGCCGCCACGCCTTGAGACGCGCGCGACGATTTCGTCGTCCGAGGCTTGATCAGGTGCGTAGGCAGCAACGGTTCCATCGGGGGAGACGACAATTCGCAGTGTGCGCCGATCCGAGCGCTTCACGGAAAACGACAAATCCATCTCACCCCAACGGGCGATAAGCTCAGCGGATTCTGCCATCATCGGCCATTCGCACGCGCGCTGAAGCCAGCACGTCATCGACAATCATGTCGATGACGTTGGGGCCAATGTTGACCGCGCCAGACGACAGAATTTGGTCAAAGAAGAAATCGTCGATCGAGTTCCTAATGCGGTTCTGGAGGTCCCGATCATGCTGCCAGCCGACGGTCCGGTTGCGCTCAATGATGTCGGTGACCGCGACGGCGATGTCCGTAGCCGGGCCATCGGCGTCCAATCCAACCTTCTTGAGTTCCCGGCGCGCGATACCCCAGAACGCCGTCTCATTGCCCTTTCCCCTGATCGAGGGCGGCGTCGGATCTTCGCTGTCCTCGCGCGTATCGATGCGGTCGCGAAGTGATCGCATCTGATCGAGATAGGCTTTCTCTTCGAGCCGGCGATCTCTGAACGCCGCGATCGTGTCTCGGATGAGCTTGGAAAACTTCTCGAAGAAGACGGGATCCTCATCCCATTTTTCTTCGATCGCACGGAGCGTGCGGTGAGCGATCTCATCGGCGATTGATGCGTCCGAGCGGTTCTTTTTCGACCGTGCCGCGTCGATGGCCGCATCATCGAAAACCGCCAAGGGCTCCACAACGGTAATCACCTCGTGCGCGTTCACGTGGTTGTCTAGGAGCGCCCGCACGCGCTTTTCATAGTCGGACCAATCGATCGCGTCGGCGTATCGGGTCTTCACATGGGCGCGCAGGGCGATGAACCGCTTCTCGTCAGAGCGCCATCGCGCCATCCGCTCAGACGGGGTTTCCTCGACAAACGTCCGTGAGGCAACGGCCACCGTGAGCGTGCGGGAGAATGCCGACAGCGCCTTGTAGAATTCATCCCTCAGACTCTCGTCGGAGAGCGAGCGCGCATAGGCCTCTTCGTCATACTTATTCGAGACGCCGGCAAACAGGTCGAGCAATGCCGCGTGCTTATCAGGAAGAGATCGCGCCTCATCGGCGACCTGGTTTACTGCCTGATTGAGGTCGCTTTCATTAAAGTCTTTCAGCGCGTCATTTGCGGTCAGCGCTTCGCCGAGGTCCTGCAATACACCGCAGTAGTCGATGATATATCCAAATGGCTTTTCCGGAGCGCCATCGTCATCGAACACGCGATTCACGCGGGCGATGGCCTGAAGCAGCCCGTGCTCGCGGAGCGGGCGCGCCATATACAGAACGGTGTTTCGCGGGGCGTCAAATCCGGTCAGCAGCTTATCGACGACGATAAGGATGTCCGGGTCGCCGGGGCCTTTGAAGCTCTCCACGATTGACCGGTTGTAGTTCTCTTCACCCTGCCAACGGTCCATCATCCGGCGCCAGAAGGTCACAACCTCATCGACATTTTCTTCGTCGATGGCAGTCTCGCCCTCACGCAGTTCCGGCGCCGAAATCACGACTTCCGAGGTGACGTCGCCAAACTCATCCAACAGCTTCTTCAGCGTGATGGCGTCGCGCTTTGACGGCGCGACAAGCTGCCCTTTCAAGCCGGTGCCTTTGAAATTGTCGGCGAAATGCCGACTTACATCGAAGGCGATGCAGCGGAGTCGGGCAGACACGCCCATCAACGCCCGCGGCCGGCTCATCTTGCGCTTGAGATCTCCCTTTTGCGCATCTGACAGTCCACGAGTGACGCGATCGAACCAGGCATCTACGGCCGCTTCGTCGATATCCTCCTCAACGTGGCGCCCCTCGTACAAGAGCGGGACAACCGCACCGTCTTCGACCGCGTCCTTCATCGAATAAACCGGTCGCGCCAGCGTGCCGAACTTGAGGAAGGTATTCCGCTCCTTCTTCGCGATCGGTGTGCCCGTGAAGCCGATCAGGCAGGCGTTCGGGAAAACCTCGCGCATCCGGGCGTGCAGGCTATCCAGGTCGCCGTACTGACTGCGATGACTTTCATCGACCAGGACGAAGATGTCGGCGCTGTCGTCCGCCACCCGACGCTTATTCAACCCGGCCTTGAACTTGTTGATGACGGTGGTGACGACGGGCGCCTTGCCCTCGATCAGCTCGATAAGGTGCTCGCCCGTCTTGGCCCTGACGGGCGACAGCCCGGTCGCGCGGAAGGTATCGGCGATCTGCTTATCGAGGTCGGTCCGGTCCGTCACCATCACTAGCCGCGCGCTCGGCGAGGCCATGACGAGCGCCTTGGCCAGCATGACCATCGTCAGAGACTTGCCCGACCCCTGGGTATGCCAGACCACCCCGCCTTCACGCCTGCCGGACTCATCGCGCGTCTGTACGCGGCGAAGCAGGTCGTTCACCGCGAACATCTGCTGATGCCGAGCGATCTTCTTCACCGGGCCATCGAACAAGGTGAAACGCCGCGCCATGTCCAGCAACCGTTCGGGACGGGCAAGGCTGATCAGGATCGAGTCGAGCGGCGTCGCAAAGCGTGAGCCGGCCTCCATCAGGTGACCGTGCCTGGTCCTGTGAATAGCGAAGTCGGCGAAGATCGACCGCTCCTCAATCTCGTCCATTTCGCGCAACATCACCTTGGCGATATCGTCTGGCGTATCCTCCAGCTCCTTCCACGCCGCCCAGAATTTCGCGGGCGTGCCGACCGTGGCGTAGCGCGGGCGGTGGGGGCTGGCGGCGATGAGTAGCTGCGCCGAAAAGAACAGATTGGGCGCGCCGACATCCGGCTTCTGATTGCGGAGCTGCTGACTGATGCCCTGCATGGCATCTTCCTGGCTGCGCTTCACCTCGATCACCGCGAACGGGATGCCGTTCACGAACAGCACAATGTCCGGCCTGATCGCCGCACCGCCCGGCGACTCGACCGGGAATTCGGCGGTCATGTGGAACGCGTTCGCGCGCCAGTCCGCCCAATCGATGTATCGCAGCTGGCTTTCACGGACCTGGCCGTCGATGGTCTGCGGCAGCGCGATGCCTAGCTGAAGGAGGTCGGTGACCGTCTCGTTCGTGCGGAGCAAGCCATCGAAACGGACATCACGCAGTCGGTCGATCGCCGTGATGATGTTGGTTTCGGAAAACGGGCGCGAACGACTACCCCGTCGGATGTGATTCAGGCGGGATAGCTGCGCGGACAGGATGTCTTCCAGCAACACCGTGGACCGGCGATGCCCTCGCTGGCGCTCCGCCTCGGCGCGCGTGACATAGTGCCAGCCCAGCGCCGACAACGTCTGCAACGCCTGAAGCTGCGCGCCG
This sequence comes from Afipia sp., assembly GCA_020056155.1. Classification (GTDB taxonomy): domain Bacteria; phylum Pseudomonadota; class Alphaproteobacteria; order Rhizobiales; family Xanthobacteraceae; genus Afipia. The sequence goes on along the minus strand of JAGVII010000399.1, from coordinate 3,962 downwards.
CCGGCTTCGGAGAGCGTGAACTCAGGGGATTCGCTCATTCGCTACCCCCAAACCTTAGCCGACGCGGCATCAAAGAAATCGATCTTCAGCGATGGAAAGGCATCGGGACGCAGCGCTGCAACCCGGTCCACGCCCGCTCGGATTGTGCGATTGCCCTTGCTGTCAGGGTCGCCAAACAGGCTGATAAACAGGTGACTGATCTTACCGGTACCGATCAGATCAAGCACGTGTGCGTCATTCGGGGCGAACGAGTGACCAAATATAAAGAGCGCGCTGCCGCTCTGGGCCTTCGTATGACAGATACCGGCAAAGCTCTTGAGGTTGTGATGCAGATAAGCGCTGTGTTGAATTTTGGTCAGCTTGCTCTTGCTATCCCCCTCGGCAACAAACACCGGGAAGAAGTTCTTCTTCAAGGCCTCGTTAGCCTGATCCACCAACGCTTTGCCCGTGTTGATCCACGTGTATTTCTGGAGTTGATGACCCGCATCGAATAGATGCAGCGCCCCATGCAAGTAATGGATGTTCTGACCATGCGCAGCACGTTCGCCCTGCCATTCGACATAGGTTGCGTCGTAGTCGCTGGCGTCCTTGCGAAAGCCATCGTCATGGTCGAGGGGAACATTAACGAACGTGTCCTCCTCCTCGTGCATCAGCGCCCAATAGAGCAGCAGATCGTAGTTCATCGTGTAGATTTTGCACCCCGAGCCACTGCCGACAAAGTGAGACAGAAATGTACGGCACGCTGCATAGCGCTCGGCCGAGATATCATTCGGGCGAACCGGGTGCCGTCCGGCGACTGCCTGAATAAGGTCAGCCTTCAGCTTGTCGGCATCGGCGTGCAGCAGCTTTCGCGTTTTCGTGAATTTCGGGCGATAGACACCGACGATCGCCGAAGCGCTTTGAAGCGCGCGGATGACCTCCTCAAAATCCTGCGTGCCCATCGCGTCGAAGATCGCCGCGACCTCTTTGGACATCGTCTTTCGGGCTTCTTCGAAGAGCGAGCCATAGGTAAAGATGTCGGGCTTGCAGGCGATACTAAAGCCATTTCCGAGCAATAGATGGCGCTTGCCGTAATGAGCCGCCTTTGCCAGCGCCTGCTGGAATGTGATGACCGGGGTCTTCATGTCAATTCACCTGCCAAGACCGACGGCGGGGACGGCGCGATGTCGAAACGGTCGTCGAGATGCCACTCGCCAACCAGCAATTTCTGCGTTAGACCGCGCTTTTGGATGCGCAGCGTTTCGACCTGCTTTGCCAATCCTTCAATCGCGATATCTTCCGCATCCAGGATGGCGGCGATACGTTCTTGAACCGGCAGGGGCGGCAGGAATATCTCAGCCTGCTCCATGGCGTCGAGCGTCAGCCCAAAGCGGACAACGCCATTTGCCAGGCGGGCGAACTGCCAACGCACGGCGTGATGTCGCATTGCCTGCGCGATGAACGGTCCGTGTCCTAGGCCCTCGCGGGGTCGAGCGACCGCAAGATGGTAACCGCAGACAAGGTTGGGAATGTCTTCGGCGATGAGGGCCGGTTCGGCGATCTCGTCCGCTGTCTCGGAGTCCTTAGTGAACACCACATCGTTTTTGCGCAGACTGTTATCAGCGATCTGCCGTTTCGAGGCTGTGGCCTGCATGAATGCCAACGGTGCTGTGATACGCGTGTTGTGAAAAACATCCATGTAGTTGCAGAGTAATACGGGCACCTCGTCGTCGCGGGATTTCTTGTCTACTCCACTGAACCACACGTCAGCGGCCTCTAGCAGCGGGCTCCTCGGCAAGTTCAGAAACAGATGCTGCATAAGGCCAGCCTTCCGCCGCCGTTTCGCGGCGATCAGGCGTTCGGCTTGGTCGATCGCGCGATCCCAGGCGTCGAGCACCATCACAATGCGGCGCTGCTCCGGCAGCGGCGGGATGTCGAACTCCCAGCGCATCCAGTCTTCGAGCCGGAAAACTAGCTTTTCGACATGCACGCCGATGCTGGAATGGAAGCAGGTCTGCTGAAAGTATGTGGAGTGCGACAGCGCGCTGAGAAAAGCGGGATCGAGCACTCCCGTCGTGTGAAACGAGGTGTATTCATTGGATACTAACGCGCCATTGAGGCCGGGCGGCACTGTCCCACAAGCCCCATGCGAAATTTGGCGCTTTGAGATCAGGAAGTCGCCCGTTGCTGCATAGAACTGCGTTTTGGTTCTGATTTGGTCGCCGCGCAACACTTCACGGGCCACGATACCGCCGCGATTTCTTTTGGCCGTCACCAACTGATAGGTATCCGAATCGACTAGCCGAGCAGGACGATCCACGCGCCGCAACAGGTCGCCTAGCCTATGCCGCGACCAACCCCGCGGAGTTTCACCAAGCTTTGGGATACCGGCTTGAATGCTCGGTGGATAGGCGCTTGAGGCGGAATCTGCTTCTACTTCTACGACGCTACTCATGCCGCGTCCTCGTCGCCGATCTGGCTCCTTCGCCAGTCGCCATAGGTCTGGCCCGTGGCCGCGTGCTTCCAGTAACGTGGACCGCTGACGTTGCCGCCGTAGACGACGCGCGATGCGCCGGAGGGCGAGTCGAAAGCCGTGTCAGCGGTGAAACGAAGGAACTTGCCGTCGGGCGTGATTTCCAACACGCCTTCGGCGATCATTTCGGCCCGGCGGCGCTTCAGCGGCTCGGCGCAGCTTGGCACCTCCTGCCGCTTCGCCAGCGAACCCGCCAGGACAACAAATTCGCCGTTCGCCTCCCGCGCCTTCGCGTCGGCGCCCGACTCCGTAAAGGTGAAGACAGGCCCCTCCACGCTCGCAGTGGACGGCTTGCCCGGCTCGGCTTTAGCCGTCGCGGCGGATGCCGCTCCGGCTTCCTGACCGGCGGGCCGTAAGATGTCGAAGCCGAGCACCGGAAGCAGCACCTCGATCTCGTCGAGTACCCGCTCCATGTCGGCGATTTCCGGCTCGGGCAGCCCTTTGAAAGGCGGCTCGGTGCCGTTGACAAGTTTCGCGCGCCCCGCTCCACGAATGGCGGCGATGACGCGGCTTTCCAGATAGCGGCCATGCGCCTTGGTGAGATTCTCGTCCTTGGAGACGATGAGTACCGCGCGAGTGAAGAAGTCCTTCGACTCATCGGAATCGTGCGCAGCCAGGCGAGTGCGGACTTGATCGCCCTCACCGACATAAGCGAGTTGCCGCCCTGGCAAATCAGGGTCAGGGCCGACCAGCAAGTAGATGCCGGTACGGGTCGCTTCCTCGCGCCGGATCAGGTCCGGCAACGCCGTGCGCGTCGCTACCGCAGCCCGAACAGACGAAACGCCGAGTTCGGCTGTGATAACGCCGGAAGGCGAACCATCGACGAGATAGAGCTTGAGCGTCCGACCCCGCCGAGCGGGCGGTTTGACGAAAGCGTCAGACATTGATGCCGAGTTCCTTGAGGTAGCGGTTCATCTGCTCGCGGTTCTCCGCAAGCTGGCGCTCCAGATCGCGGATTTCGTCCTGCACCGCCTGGATATCTATTTCGGGTTCCGGCTCGAACGTGTCGACATAGCGGGGGATGTTGAGGTTGAAGCCATTCTCCTCGATTTCCTCTAGAGAGGCGCGGTGCGAGAAACGCTCGACCTCCATCCGCCCTTCACGGACGCGGATGATTTCAGCGATGTCGCTGTCGCGAAGATGGTTCTGCTTCTTGCCCGCCTCGAAACCGCGGCTGGCGTCAATAAACAGGACATCGCGCTCATGGTCGCGCTTGCCTCCGCTTTCCCGGGCGCGATCGAATACCATGATGCACACCGGGATGCCCGTTGTCGGGAAGAGCTGCGCGGGCAAGCCGACAACCAGGTCGAGCAAATTGTCCCGCACGATCGATTCCCGGATACGCCCCTCCGCTCCACCGCGAAACAGGACCCCGTGGGGGGCGACTACCGAGACGCGGCCTTCGCCGGGCCGGGCTGTGGCGAGCATATGCAGGATGAAGGCGTAGTCG
>JAGVII010000021.1 GCA_020056155.1 Afipia sp. | reverse complement strand
CTCAGGAAAGTCGGTGGCGCTCATCGCGTAACCGCGCTTTATGCCGGTGCGTTGGTGGCTATTGGCGCCAGCTTCATCGCAGCGTGGCTGTTCGCGGTCCTCAACTCCGGCGATCACAACGATATCCTCGAAGGGGTCGTGATCCTTTTTGCCGCGGCGTTGATGCTCTACGTCAGCGGCTGGCTGATGGTGAAGCAGGACCCGCGCGGCTGGCAGGATTACCTCGCCACCAAGGCGGACAATGCACTTTCGCAGGATACCGCGTGGGCCGTCGGCGCGCTCGCATTCTTCGCGGTGTTTCGTGAAGGCGCCGAGACGGTGCTTTTCATCAATGCATTGGCTGTGACAGAAGGCGGCTGGAGCGCCGGACTGTTCGCTGGTCTCGGAGCCGCAACCGTTGCCCTTGCGGTGCTGTTCTACTTTATCAACCTGATCGCGCAGAAGATACCGCTTCGTCCGTTGTTTGTTGTGACGTCGGCGTTTCTGTTCGCGATGGGCATCAAGTTCATCGGCGAAGCCATTCAGGAATTCCAGGAACAGAGCCTTGTGACTGTCACCGAGTTGAAGAACTTCGGCTGGCTTCAGTCCCTTGGCCTCAATGCCACGATAGAGGCCGTCTCGATACAGCTTCTTGTCATTCTTTTCGCGCTGGCGACATTCTCGCTCGTCCAGCGTAACAACCGGCTGACCCGCGAGGACAAGGCCAAAGCCGCCGTGGAGACGGCGAAGACCTGATTTTGAGAATCCCTTTTGCTCTCTTCAAATTGAAAACGCGGCGCCATGCCCCGGCGCCGCGTTTTGCATTGTAGGCTGCCTTGAATTGATTATGCCTTCAGGGCCTGATCAAGATCTGCAATCAGGTCTTCCTTGTCCTCAAGCCCGACCGACAAACGCACCACGTCGACGCCTGCGCCAGCCTGCGCCTTCTGCGCGTCGCTGAGTTGACTGTGCGTGGTCGAGGCCGGGTGGATGATCAGCGACCGCGTGTCGCCGACATTCGCCAGATGCGAGAACAGTTTGACATTGGAGACCAGGCTGATGCCGGCGTCGTATCCGCCCTTCAGGCCGAACGTGAATACTGCGCCAGCACCCTTCGGCGCGTATTTGCGCGCGAGGTTGTGGTAACGGTCGCCTGGCAGCCCGGCGTAGTTCACCCACGCCACGGCAGGGTGCGTGGACAACCACTCCGCCACGGCCTTGGCGTTGTCGGAATGCCGTTGCACGCGGAGACCCAGCGTTTCGATGCCGGTGAGGATCAGGAAAGCGTTGAAGGGCGAGAGCGCGGGACCGAGATCGCGAAGGCCGAGAACGCGCGCCGCGATGGCGAATGCAAAATTACCGAACGTCTCCTGCAATCTGATGCCGTGATACTCCGGCCGAGGTTCGCTGAGAACCGGATAGCGGCCGTCACGGGACCAGTCGAAAGTGCCCGCATCGACGATGATGCCGCCGATGGAGTTGCCGTGGCTGCCGAGAAATTTTGTCAGCGAATGAAGGACGATATCGGCGCCGTGATCGATCGGCTTGATGAGATAGGGGGACGCCAGGGTGTTGTCGACGATCAGCGGTACGCCGGCCTTGCGTGCGATGGCGGCGATGGCTTCGATGTCGGTGATGGTGCCGCCGGGATTGGCGATGGACTCGATGAAAATCGCTTTTGTCTTGGGCGTCAGCGCCTTCTCGAAAGTTGAAACATCATCGGTATCGGCCCAGACCACGTTCCAGCCAAAGCTCTTGAAAGCATGGTTGAACTGGTTGATCGAACCGCCATAAAGGCGGCGGGCTGCGATAAATTCATCACCGGGTTGGAGCAGGGCATGAAGCGTGACCACCTGCGCGGCATGGCCTGACGCGACCGCAACCGCAGCGGTGCCGCCTTCCAGCGCCGCGACGCGCTCTTCGAGCACCGCATTGGTTGGGTTGCCGATGCGGGTGTAGATGTTGCCGAACGACTGCAACCCGAACAGCGAGGCTGCATGGTCGGCGTCATTGAACACAAAAGATGTGGTCTGGTAGATGGGCGTTGCCCGCGCGCCGGTGGTGGGGTCCGGCTGCGCGCCAGCGTGAATGGAGAGCGTGGAGAAGCCCGGCAATCTTTCCGTCATGAGATGTCCTTCTGAGCGCCGCGAATGGGCGTTGAGATAAATATGCTGCGGGTGGACGCGTCCGCCGTCAAGCCGTCAGCGGCGAATCGAACTCAACTGACAATGAACCTGAGGCTTTCGAAGTTACCCTGAAATGAACGTGCTGCGCCGCGCCGGATTTAGGGCAGGTCGTTCTTGT
>JAGVII010000465.1 GCA_020056155.1 Afipia sp. | reverse complement strand
GTGGCGGAACGAGCCCTTCCTGGCCTAAATGTACGAGCTTTCCTGATGTTGGCTGACAAAGAGCAACAAGCCTCCATCGACGGGCTGAATCAGCGGTTCAAGGCGACCAGGGTCAATGGTCGCCTGCGCATCGAAGTCGCACCTGGAACTGAAGTCGGCACCATTGGGACCCCTCTTCTGACGAAAGTCGCCGTCGACGGTCAAGTCGACCAGATTCTCGGAGGAACGCTTCCCGTCGAAACCGGAGTAGAGCTTCCGTTCGCCGATGCCGTGAAGGCCCTGGCCGACGCCTACAGCAACGACGATGCACTGGAGCCGACGCCATCAGCGGCCTGCGGCGACTGCCAGTTCAAGGCGACGGCCTGGCCCGTACCGGGCGAACCTAGGAGTGGCTTCCACGAATGCTGGTCGCAAAAGTTCGGCTGGCAGGAGGAGGATTTTGCGCAAGGCACCGTCCTCGATCTGTGGTACTTCACGGGCAAGACAAAGTTAATCGCCAAAGGGGTCTTGAAGCCCAGTCAGGTCGGCATGGAGGACCTAGGTTTCGACGGTCAGCCGACGGGACTGGCGGGGATGACTCGCAAGCATCGCCAATGGTACGTCTGCCATCCAGATTGGCCTGGTGGCGGCGAGTTTTTCTTCGACAAAGCCGGGTTCCTAGACGCTAGTTCAAAGTGGAAATTTCCACTGCACTGCATCGACTTCGAAACCAGTGCAGTTGCCATTCCGTTTGTCAAAGGACGGCGTCCGTACGAGATGACGGCATTCCAGTTTTCGCATCACATCATCGCGGAAGACGGCCGAATAGAGCATCGATCGCAGTGGATTTGCACCGAACCTGGAGTCGACCCCAACGTTGGTTTTGTGCGGGCGCTAAAGGATGCTCTAACGGGGGACGAGGGAACGATCTTCCGATGGGCTATGCACGAGAACACGGTGCTGAACCAGCTTAGAGCCCAGATGCTGCGAGATCCTCAGGCGCCCACTGACCTAGCGGAGTTGATCGCCTTCATTGAACATATCACCGTGCGGCAAGGCGAGGACAAAGCAAGAATTGTCGGCGCACGAAATATGATCGACCTTTGCGAAATCGCAGAGAAGTTCTATTTCCACCCTTTCACGAAAGGCAGCACCTCATTGAAGAAGGTGCTACCGGCTCTAATGCGCAGTTCACCGTTTTTGCGGGACGCGTACGGAGGTCTCACTTACGGCGGGCCAGGTATGAGCCTAAACTTCGAGCAGCCCGTGGCGTGGTGGCAGATAAAGGACGGCGAAGTAGTAGACCCATACCGCCTACTACCTCCTGTCTTCGAGGATGTTTCGGTGCAAGAACTTGAAGCGGCTGAAGCGGGGCTGTCCGAACTGCGCGAGGGTGGTGCAGCGATGGCCGCCTATGGTCGCCTACAGTTCGAGAACATGTCGCAGACGCAACGGGGAGCAATTACAAATGCGTTGCTCCGGTATTGCGAACTCGACACGCTTGCTATGGTGATGGCCATACAGACTTGGATGTCGCTAGGAAGGTCAGAGCAATGCTAGAAGCAACTCGGCGATGGTCTCGTTTTTTCGACAACACCGTGGACGTACCTCATAGTGCACGCATATTAGCTCTGTGGAGACAGAATGCCACCTGACTATGAATCATTTCATCGCTCTGTTACCCAAGAGCTGTATTCAATCAAGGACAGAATCCGCAATCTAGTCACGCACTGGCCAACCGATGGTGAATCAAAGGAGGTAGCTCTTAGAAGCGTTCTGCGACGGCATTTGCCAAGTTCAGTAGTTGTCGGACGCGGATTTATCGTTACACGGGATCAGAGCTCTACTCAGGTAGACATACTGATTGTCTCTTCAAACAAGCCAACCCTCTTTCGGGAAGGCGACCTCTTGATCGTTACGCCAGATGCGGTGGTTGGCGTCGTTGAAGTAAAAACAGAACTGCGTAGTAGGCCACAAATGGCCGAAGCATTGGTAAAGCTCTCCAGAGTTGAAGAGCTATGCCGGGACTCGACGGGGAGGGACTCTGTCTGGACAGGCCTATTTATATTCGATGGCGAAGAAGGTCTGCAGGATCGCCTTCTGGGAGCCGTCGGCGACGCGTATCAAATAACTCGTCGGCCTGTGAATTGCATTTCATGCGGTGCTGACACATTTATTCGTTATTGGAGTCGTGGTGCCGACGTCAATAGCGCGGAGCGTGGCCCTGTCTGGCATTCGTACAATTTGCCTGGCGTAGCTCCTTCCTATTTCATGGGGAATCTTGTGGACTTCATTTCATCTGTCGACCAGTCGACGGCCGGATTCGCTTGGTTTCCGATGCTCGGCGGCAAGGAGCAGCATCGGAAATGCTATCTCCCGGCAGGGCAGACCGAGTCCATCCGATACTGATGCGGAATTCGGGAGCCGTCCAGCCGGTGCCCATGCGCTCCGCGGACACTCATGTAATCTCAGGTCAGACGGCCATACAGCCTATCCGACCGAAATAGCGGGCGACAATGCGGGACGGGCGTGAGCCGATGGTATTGTTTTGTGACGTCGCCAAATTGCTGGAGGATCAGCCCCACTGGCCAGCCGATAGCGGATTTACCTAGCATGCGCCATAGAGTTTCTATAGCGCCCGTTTCGGCGGTAGCAATTAGACATCGATTGCAAGTTCGGTCAGCGGTGACTCTCTCAGCGGGGAATGCTGGTGTCAGAAGGGCCAAATGCGCCTGAGCATCGTCAGAACGTGAAGAATACCGTTTGGTGCGATTTTGCAAGCCCATGGTATGGCGGGTGGTACCAGCTTGGTGGCCATTCACGTAACGAACCGCGACCGGCCGCAATGGCCGACGGCCAGTCCTCGGCCTGAGCGGCCAATCCAACGCCAGGATATCAAGGTCTGCTATGCGGCCTATTGGTGCCGAACAATTGGTGTGGCTACCGGTGGGCAGGTCACAAATCCGATGGCCTCCCTTGCGATAGAAGAACAGCTATTTGACGGACGCTTGCGTCCGCGCATCTTCTTGATGATCCAAGTATCAATAGTGCCACCGCAATGCCATGATGCGCAATGCACCGACGTCGCACCGGCACTATGGGCAATGTTCGTCACCGCGGCCGCTTATTCGCACAAATGCACGGAGTACGGGAAATGCGATCATTCCACGGCTTCAACGAATCGATTCAGGGGCCGCGTACGGCTGCGACAGCCAAGTCAGCACCGTGAGCGTTTGACCGCGACATTCTAATTGCCGGGGTGCGGCGCAAATTGCATCCCATGGGAATTGCGGGCACAATCGAACAAACTCCCGATTATCATAGTTACTCGCCCGCAATTCACTGCCTACAGGAGGCGCCACAAATGAAGTCCATCGACCCCGAGCGGCTGCTTGAATGTTGCATGGAACTACACGCACTTACGAAACTTCGCCGTACTGGGTGGCTGCTTGCTGGGGTTCCAGAAGCCGAGTCCGTTGGTGACCACTGTTTTGAGGCGGCTGTCTTCGCAATACTTCTCTCGAAACAAGAGGAGGTTGATGTCGACATTGGAAGAGTACTGCAGATGCTGCTTTTCCACGAAGTGGCGGAGGCGCGAATTACCGATCTCCCTCGGCGATCTAAGGACTACATGAGTCAAGCAAAGAGACTGGGTGAGACGGAAGCCGCGAAGGATATCCTTTCGGGCGTGGCGGAAGACATCATAGATCTGCTTGAGGAAATGCATCAGAAGAAGACGGTCGAGGCACGCCTTGCTGAAGCAGCGGAAGAATTGCAGATCATCTTTCGCTCTATGGTCTACGCGAAGGAATGCCGAGGAGATATGTCGGAATACCGGCGCGATGTAGAAAACTATGACGACTTTGGCTTTCCAACCGCCCGCTTGCTTGCAAATGCAATCGGCGAAAAGCTGGAACAGTACTTGGCCGGCAAGCCGTACTGGGAGATCGGATACTCGAAGCGCCCTAAGTGAAATTCACGCAAGTGTCTCGTAGGCACTCCCGATGAATTCTCTCGACGAGAAGATCAAACATCTCCTTGGCCAAGCGGGCGAGTCACCGCCTGTGTCGTTCAACCTGCAATATCACAAGTCGTTCGAGGAATCGGGTCGCCGTAAGGCAGAAGAGATCCTCGGCGAATTGAAGCGGGATGGAGCCGAACTCAATCGCCTTGCTTACTTAAGTGTTGGCGGGTCGGACGGCTCCGAAATCCTTCATGTCCTTGCAAACTCGCCGGTTGAGTATGGTGTCCTACTAGAATTCGACGACGCTGCTGCACAGGCTGCCGAATTGCGTGGGCATGGGCTAGCACCAAAACTTCTTCAAGTCCTGCGAGGAGACGCGTCACAGAAGATCGAGACCTGTCGAAAGCTACTTCAGTCGTGGCAGACAGCCGGCAAGATTGATGGGCTCATCTGTTCGATTCAAGCTGTATTGCATGAATTGCCGACACGTAGCCCGAACTTCGACCTCAATCATCTACTGGGTGAAGCCCTCTGGGACTGGGATCCCTGCTTCTTCTTCTGCCGCGAGCCTTGTACGCCACAGCATTGGCCGCCACGAGTGAAGTTGTCCGTTCCGGGGCTAGGGAGCGAAAGGCTAGAGGCACTTGCAAGACACATCCGCGGAATGCTGAAGATAGGTGGCGATATTCTTCGAAGTGGGCCTGATTGCGTGCTACTGCAAAGCGATCTTGCCGTGGAACTACTCTTCAAGCTGTTCTACTTGGATGACTACCCCCATGAGATTGAGGAACGGGTCACCAGTGTGGACCCGCATCGTCTCCGCGTTGCAGTGGAGCGAGCGCTTATCGGGGGAGAGGTTAGCGCGACATACTTGAACAGTGGGAGCTTTGAGCGCCTATACAGACAGTATCAGATCAAGGTTGAGGATCCAGATACTCACGTTTCCCTTCCGCTGCCAACGGTGTTTGTGCGTTTGGCTGGCAAACGATGGACGCGCAGAAATGCGGGTCTCGGCAACAGCGCCACTCCTATGGTTAGATATTCTGCGCAAGGACCGCAGTGGCCCAGCGTGGCGGAACAAGCTGAACGAACCCTGAATCTACCATTGCTTCCGTGGAGCCCTCGGGGAAGTCCAAGCTTGCGACTGTTGTGGCCTGAGTCGTTTATCGATCCTAAACTACAACCACATAAGACGCCCGGTGGATCTAAACGTCTGACAGAGTGGACCAGCGGGCTTCCAATGCAGGGCCACTTGGCAGTGGTTGGAGCGCCAGGCGCGGGAAAGTCGACCGCTCTTCGTCGAATATTCCTTGACCTAGCAAGCCGCATTTCGGATCCAGCAGCGCCCCTTCCTGTTCTTGGGCATGCCTTGGATTTTGCGAATCCAGATTACCGCGAGCGCTTGGCCGCCGAGTTCGGGTTGGGTGAGAGAAAGCGGGGCGCCCGGCAAGTTGTCTATCTGGTGGACGGGCTAGATGAGGTCGACGGTCAAGTAGCGGATCGTTTCGTCAAGGAATTCCTGGATGTCCTTCCAGTCGAGGCGTGTGCTTGGATTGCTTGTCGGTCCGAGTATTTCTTCAATCGGATCGGTACCATCGAAAGGTATTCGCAACACTTCCGTGAAGTCCTCGAAGTCCTACCGTGGGAACCGGAGGACGTTCGACAGTTCGTCCACTTCTATTCCGATCGTCTTGGTGTCGAAGACCTTCAAGAGCGCTTTGATACGCTAGTTCGAAGATCATCACGCGCTCTTGCGCTTACACAGAATCCATTTCAACTGACGCTCATCCTCTACCTCTTGGTTCACGAACCGAACGTTCGGCACAATCTTGAGAACGCTTTTGAACTGTATGACCAGTTCTACGGCCATTGGCTGGAGCGCGAAACACACCGTGGTACTTCAAAGCAAGGCGAGGAAGCGGTTCGCAAGTTTCATACAGAGCTTGCTGAGCGATTCTTTGATTCTCGCGGTACTGTCGGAGCGCAAGGCGTCCTGATCGATTCTGCAATTTCGTCCTTTCTGGATCGCGATTCCGCGGCCGGAGATCTTCTGCGGATTGAGAAGCATCCGACGCGGATCGCGGGATTTCGGCATGAGACCATCGGAGAGTACTTGCTGGCATCGCAGATTCTCAAGGCGTTGGGCGATGAAAGCTCCAGGCTGGAAGATGTATTGCTACGTACTTACACATTCGAGACAAACGAATTCGTCCGTGAAGCGATTTCCTTGTTGGCCCCCTCTCAGCGCGAGCAACTGGTTCAGCTTCTGGCCAATCGGTACTCAGAATACCTTGAGGGCTCTGAGTTTCCAGTGTTGAGAGAAGGAATCGCGGCTGCGTCTAAGTTGAGAATTCGAGAGCAAGTGCTCTACTACCTCGGGCGAATTCCCAGTAGGGTTTGCCCTGAAGTGCTGCGTGTCGCGTACCAATCCGAGCGACACCCTCTGTTGGTCAGAATTGCAGCGCTTGGGGCAATTTTGCATGGTGACGGAGATGTGGAAGAGAGCTATCTGTCCCGCCTAATACCTGGCGCGCCGTGGGACCTGGATAACCGATCAATCCAGTTGGTCTACTTCGGAGATGCACACGGCGATTTCTACTCTTTCCGAGATGACGGGCGTCGTCCTTGGTCTCGAACGCGAAGCGCCGTACTGAAACGACTCTCTGGCACAACGCACCGGGATCGAATGTTGAGGTGGTGGGACCTTAGGACGTTACACCTATTTCTATTGTCTCGCGGTGAGTCGCTAGATGAATCCGAGTGCGCCATCGTCAAAGCAGCCGGCATAGATGAACCAGACCAAGACCATCGTGCACATAACATCGCCGGAGAAATCGACGCGCTGTTAGGGTTGCGGACCGCTCCAAGCACTTCTGGACGGACAGAGTGGCATTGATGAGAGTTGCACTGATCGGCCTGTACTCCTCGAAATACCCTGCGATTGGCGAGACCCATGCGCTATCAGTGTTGGCGGCTGTTGCCAGTGAGACGCTCGGACCCACTCTAGGCTATCTCGGGGTCTATGACATGGTGGCCAAGTCGGAGGATCGGGTGGAACCGCTCCTCGCGTTCCTAAGCGATGCCAAGCCTGACATTCTCGGAATCTCGGTGCCGTATGGGACCTATTCTTTTCTATGTGGGGCGTATGAGCGGATCAGGGAGGCTGCCGGAAGTGACTGCTTGATTGTTCTCGGAGGGCCAGTCCCAACAGCATTGCCAGAGCAGACGCTGATAGCGCTGAACGGGGCATTTGTCGTTGTTGGCGAAGGAGAGACTGCCTTTCGCGCTTTATTGAGGATTCGTGGGAGCGATAAGCCCCTGGAGATTTCTGCGGTGCCAGGACTCGCGTACTTGGACGATCGATCTGCGGTGTGCAGAAACGAGCGAGTACTGACCGACTTGGATCATGTACCGCCACCACATCGTGATCACGTCCAAGCTATCGCAACGGAGGGCGGCCAGATCTACACAGAAGCCTCCCGTGGCTGCTCTTGGGCAGCGTGCAAATTCTGCCTCAGAGGTCTGACCGATTTGACCGGAACATGCACCGAGCACCGAGCGTTTCCCGCGAGTCGGCTTCACCAAGACTTCTTGAATCTCCGCTCGCTAGGAGTTGGTCACATTACGTTCGCCGACGAGGACTTTCTTGGGCGCGATATCGAGCACGCGAGCCGATTGGCAGATGCAATCTGCACGGCTAACTCCGAAGCATCGCTGTCATTCGACGCAAGTATTATGCCGTGCTCAATTCACTCCAGTCGCATGAGCAACGATGAAGTTGCGGAAAGGCAACGTGTAGTGTCTAGGCTAAAGGCAAGCGGCCTGCGAAAGGCATTCCTTGGGATTGAATCCGGGTCTTCATCTCAGTTGCGTCGGTACGCAAAGGGGCACACCCCCGAGGATGCCGCAGTGGCTGCGGCGGTTCTCCACGATCTGGGCGTTGACGTCGAGGTTGGCTGGATAATGTTCGATCCCCTGTGTTCCCGCGCCGAGCTAGCCGAGAACGTGGAGTTCCTGAGGGCGACTGGTCTCTTTCGAAACACTTCGTATGTGTTCAGTGAGATGAGGCTCCAGATCGGCGGGCGGTACATATCCGAGTTGGTCCGTGTAGAAAGAAGTCTCGGCATTGAATTGTTCAGCCGATCGATCGATCCAGATACGCTAAGCCACGGCTATCGGTATTTGAACTTGGACGTTGACCGAATTGTGTCGGCGGTTCGAAATTGGTCGGATCTAATCAGGCCTCTCCACTATCCACTAAAGAGTCTTTCGCGCTTTGAGGGGTCAATTCTCGAGGAACACACTCAGGAGGCTCGCGGGATACTTGGTCGGCTGCGATCTGGGCTTTTTGAGGCATTCGAGATTCTTGTGGCCCCACACGATCGCCTGGATCATTCGCTGGCAGGGGCTCGTGACGCGATGGAATGTGCTGGAAATCGCGCCGCCCTTGAGGTGTCAGACCTTATTGCATCCGTTACTCCTAGCCGACAGCAGCAGCCTGCGCTGGCGGCGATGGCGAGAGGCGTGCTGGCATGGCGGGGCGCCCCCCATGAAGGGACAGCGTCTCGGCATTAGGTGAAAGACGAGGGCTTTGGTGGCCGCATTTGTTTCCACCACCATCGCTGCGGAGCCGCTCTTGGCCCCTCCGGCACTTAGTGGCCTGAGCCTTGGCTCTGGCGGCAGTAGGTTGGTGCTAGCTACTAACCTGCCATTGCCTGGCGAGCGGCCGCGTCCGCCTTAGGTTGTGAAGAAGTGGAGATGAATCTCGTGGATCTAATAAGGAAACTCGATGCGCCGATTCACGAAGACTCAAGTGAGTTTCGTCGATATTGGCTACCTACAGACAGCCCGTTTGAAGTCATCGAGGCACTCATCCAGCCTGGAGCCAGGCAGCGCACTCATTCGCATGCAATAGTCCGCGAAGCCGTAATGCTGATGGAAGGCGAGATATTTGTAGCCGAGGTCACCAAAGGCCAGGAAATGGAGAAGCGTCTGAACCCGGGCGACCTTGTTGTCTTTGGGTGCGGTGTTCCACACTACGTGGTGAATCGTTCAACGGGCGTGGCGCGAGCTCTTACGTTCAAATTCCTCGGCGACAAGAAGGACAGTAGCCTCTTTGCGAGTGACAAGTCGAATACTGAGTAGGGCGACTTCGGAGTCTCGCGAACGGTAATACGGGCAAGGTCTGGTTAGTTCGATGTACAGAAAGTGGCTGTTCAGATTCCTCTCAGCAATTGAATCACTATTTATAAGTCAGCGGCTGGTATGGCCGAGTTGCTGTCCGCGCTTTCACTGATCGGCTGCTTACAAACCTGTTCGCTTGCTAGAGTTTCCTATCAAGAAGCGCCGGTCTCTTGCCGGAACGCAAGCGATATAGCTGAGCGGGGCGGTGCGATCCTGTCCGCATGGCGTCCTTGACCGGCTCCAGGAAATCGAGATCCGCCAGCTTGCGCCGGAAACGATGGGAATCACCCGTCGTCAATAGTCGAACCGGACGATTACCAGAGACTGGTGCTGATATGTCCCAAAAGGGGGCGAGCCCGGAAGGGCTCGCCAGGTGTTACTACATCGATATCAGATCGACGGAGTGAAGCTGAAGGGGATCTTGAGAAAGCAGATCGATCATTGGTTGGCAGTCGATCTCAAACTCCCCGGATGCACGCAAGAGCTTTGCGAACAGAACGGGATCGCCACACTTGAATGGGACAGCGCGGTGAATGCCCGTAGGGAGTTGTGCGTCCAGCTCACCGGTCTGCTTGTCGAGGTTGATGGACACCTTCCTGCACTGGAGTTGAAGTGACGTTGGCAAGACGCGCGTTGTTTGAAAATCAACCGGAGGAAACATGGCAGGCTGGTCCTCAATAGTCAGCGAGCAGCCGGCTCTTTGGAGTACCGCGGCAAGTTTCAGGACGCGACTGATCCAATCCAGTCCAATTGGTTTGGCGGCCTCGAGCCATGCAGCCTGCTCAAACTGTGAAGCGGGAAGCCGCGCGTGCCGCCCCAGCAGAACTACGGCGTCCAACATGTTCTGAGCATCGTCAAGCAATGACTCGTCGGTATGAGCGACTACGAGGCCACAGCCGCTGACAAGAAGCGAGACTTCGTCTGCATCGGTCCAGGCGAAGTGCAGGTCGCCCAACGAAACGTCGGTGAGGCAAGAGCACGAGACGAAGAGCGGCAACACTTTGCCCGCACACTTCAATATCGCAAGGGGATCTACCAACTGCGGGCTCGACGCAATCGACGATTCAATTCGGCCGAGCCGCACCATCTCTTTGCAGCCCGTACGCGCATGGTGGAGAGAGGTCGTGATTGCCGTTTGATTCAGTTTGTTCTGCTTCTTCATGATGCGGAATCCCTTTTAGTGTGCCGCGCGATCGTGATGGCGCACGACAAGTGCGAGAACCTACTTGGCCAAGGGCAAGCAGGAGGATCCGATTTGGGAGTTCGAATGTTTCGCAGCATCGCGCTTCCCAGCCGACTGTTCGGCAAGGAATCGCGAAATGCTGGACTGACAGTCAAACGTAGGAGGCAGTCACGCGGGACTGAGAACCGCGAACGCTCTTGCGCTGCAAACCGGGAAACAGCGAGTAAAGAAGGACTAGGTGATTGGCCTTCCCTTGCCCTGGCGAACCTCTGCTGGGCGACGGCGGGTTTGCTTAGAAACCCGTAAAGTTGCAATTAGCTTAACCACTGAGTACCGGCGAGTCAAGATTTTGTCGCCATGCAATGTTCCGTCACCCATGTGGTTCGTGACCACGCATGCGTGGTCAGCTCGACATCGCTAGCGTGTTTGACTCCTGAGGGATGTGAGCCAGAGCAGATAGCAAAGCTGGTGAAAATGCGCCATCCTGCGTGCGCGCGAATGGGATCCGTCAGCGTCTTCCAACAGCAGATGAACATTGATTTGGGAAGACCTGGCTTGTCCCTTCGATGGTGTGTGCAACTCATTTGTCAGAAGCGGGATCTTCGCTTCACGAAGCGCCCGAATTGTGTCCTTCTTCCGCTCAATTGGGAATGACTCAGGGAACGACAGCCTCACTTTCTTGATTGGAAAGCCGGAAGCCAGGATGAATTGCACGATGCTGACCAGCTCTTCATTATCAGAAGCAGCGAGTCCGGTGACAGATGGCCGGTAGTTCCTGGCCCACACGTTAATTCCATCACGAATGATCGGTTCCCCCAGACGACTCAGGAGTGAATTGAATCGGGAGGTCAGACCATGGGTGCGGGCGTTTGTTGGAACCAGTGGAAGGTCGCTTCGATTCTGGGAGGTGTCGTGAGACGCGGCAAAGTATGTTTGGTACTTGCATGCGCGTCTGTGACGATGAGCCACGTCCAACAGCGCCGCCACGGTTTCATCGGACAGGCTAGAACGTCGTTTCGTCAGGGAAGCACTGCCATCTTCGTCATCGGCATTTGCCTCACCGCAAGCAGCTGTATCAACATTGCTATCGGACTCGGCATCGACATTGGCGACCAGTGCCAGATGGATCGCTTCGAGAGTCACTTCTTCCCGAACCCAGTTAGGCACATATGTGGGATCGCATGCTTCTCCATTCGGAACGCCGTGTGAGATCGGATTGCGCCGGATCATCATCTCGGCAAGCACGCGAGGGTCGCCGACATCCTTGCCGCGAGACTTGAGTTGCCGCAAGTCTGCGTTACTGAGACCAGTGAGCACCTCACAAATCATGTATCGACTGCTACTGGGCATCGACGTTACCAGTTCGACAGCATCGACTCGATCAGGTGCGGACCGCCACAGGGCGCAGGCCAACCCGCATTCATGCAAATGCTCATAGGTAAAGGTGGTGTCAGGAGATGCGTGCCCAAGCTCTGCCGCGATCGCGTGAATTACGCGACGACTCAGTCGCGTGTCGTTCAGGTGATGCTTTAAGACGGCTGAAGCCGGATTTTCACAACTGAAATAGTCGACCAGCTGTCTGAAAATCACACTACCGGGGTCGATGGGCATGGTCGCAGCAATGTTGTAAGAACCATAGCTGTGGCGAAGGTGGTGGGGGTGACTTCCGAGGCGTCCCGTCGCCCACCGCATGATCTCGCACAGATCGTTCTGGAGTGACTGACGATCATAAAGTCCCATACCGTCGCTACCCGGACCGAAACAGCAGATACGGGCGTCATTGTAGGCTTCTTCGGCATCGCGTCGGCAGAGGTCACGCCGGATCTGGATCTGCCCCTCGATCAGTTCGCGCTCCGTGTCACGAAGGGTCGGGCTCGTCAGGCGGACGATCCGTCGTCCTGCGCGGGTCTTGGGGCGGCCGAAGGCATTGCGTCTGACATGAATGATGACGTTGCTGCCGACGACGCGAACATCGTCCAGTGAAAGTCTGAGGACGTCGCCGATACGAAGCCCGCCTTTGTACATGAGGAGAATGAAGCAGGCCAGCGAGCGAGCATAGGCAGGCCGGATCTTGTAGCATTCGGCGAGCTTGTCGAGCATGCGCTGGTACTCGATTGGTGTGATGAGATTTGCGTCGACTCGACCGACATCGAGATTGATTCGAGGTTCGATTTCGTACCAATCGAGCTCCGGCAACGACATGCCGCAGCGTTCGTGAAAGTCTCGCAGCACGCGCGCGCGGCGTGGGCGACTCCGACGGGGGCCGAGGTCGAGAATCTGACAATAGAGGTCTTCCAGTTCTTCTTCGTCGGCGTCGTTGAAATCGACCCTTAGCCCGATTTCCACAAGCGGGGATGCAATCCGGTGCCAATAGGTGCGAACGCTTGAAGTCCGGAGTTGCCGACCGCTTCGTCCGCCTTCCTCGGACATTGAGCGCACCCAAGCGATGAGCAGGAGCAATACCCCCGGCAACTTTTCGGGCAACCGGATGTTTGCCAGCTTCTCCTGGACGTCGCTTTGCTTCAACTGATACTCGGATGCCCGCTTTCCGCCGAGGGCTGTGGGCGGTAGGGCCTCGCGCAGGATCTCGGCTATCTCCCTGAGGACCTGCTTTGCCACGCCAATCCATGCGGTGTCGTCGTGGGCTGTCTTCTTGTCGGATGGCGATACGGGGCTGGTAGGTTCGTCAATGATCCCCAGCGTCGGGTGACCTTCCAGTACGCGAATGAAATCCGGGCGAGGCAGGCAATGACTATCGGCTCGACCGTCACCGATGGCGGACAACATTCCCGGCAGGTGATAACGGTAGAAGGGAACCATTGCAGTGCAGGCAGCAGCAATAGATCCGGGCAATCCGTCTATGTGCGCTTCCTTGCGAACCTGCCTCACTATCCGGTTGGCCTCATCAAGTACTTCTCCATCACCGGGGCGTTCCTTCGGGCTGATCAGTTCGGCCTTCCGGTATTGAAGAAGCAGGCAACTGGATATCGGGTCGAGCGGCCTGCGAATGGACTCGACCAGATCTTCGTCACCATCGCGGCGCTCCAGCTCGATCCAAAGCTTCTGATCTGCCGTGAAGATGCTGTCGAGTGCGCGGATGGCCGGGACGATCCGGTTATCGAGGACCAGTCCACCGAAGGCGATGAGGCTGACGAGGACCCTGGCACGAGCGGTGACCTGATTGATCTTCCGGTGCTGCGCCAGATGTACAAGAAACGCATCCCGAAACTCGCCCGCCAGATGCAGCTCCGCCACCAGGTTCGGAGAAAACACGGGTGGGTCGAGGGCAGGCAAGGCCATTCCGGGAAGCCTGGCGCTGCGCAACAGCGCATCGTGCCGATTCAGCCATCTTCGCAGGAGGTTGATTGCCGCCGCCGCAAGCCATACGTCGCCACTCGCGCCGACTTCGATGATTTCCCGCATTTGTGCCACTTCTGATTCGGAGAACCTCCCCGTATCAGACTTGGCTTTGACGGATTGGATGGCTGTTCGAACCAGTCGGTGACCACGTGGCGCCAACGCGGCGCGCGCCTTTTGTAACGATGGCAGGGTATGGGGACGTTCGTCTTGCGCCGGCGAGGTCCGCTCGGCAAACGAGGGAGCCCGCGGGCGGCCGCCAATTCCTGGCAGCACCTGCCATCCTTGCGCGATAAGCATTCTGTCCGAAGCATCGCCAATGCAGCGGATGGTGTCTGACGGGGTGAGGGGAGACCAGTGCGACCACGGATGTTGTCCGAGTCCGATGTGGCCCGCGCGGTAATGGTTGAATTCTGCCGACAGTCCGAAGGTACGCCCGCCGTTCTCAAGTACATGGCGCGGCGCATGCAGCGGGAGGGGCCAGGCGTCTCCGAGAAGGTCTTCGATCGTCCGTGCGGAAGGTACCGCCCATTCCTGCAGGTCGGGCGTCAGCAGGCCGAAGAGGTGAATCTTGGCTCCGGACGTTGCTCCATGCGTCAGCGAGCGGATGCGGGCGCCGGTATTCGGCGCATAGCGGGCAACGCGGGCTGCAAGCACTTCGAGGTGGGCAATGTACTCGAGAAGCTGGGCGACGCAGATGGCGGGAAGTCCCAACAGGCGCGCAGCGTTGGCTGCCGATATGATCTTGTCGGCGATGACCAGCAGCTGATCCCGGATGGAAATGGACTCCAGCGTCAGGCAATACTCGATGGCGCGTCGATGCCCGCTCGCAAAAATCAGCATCACGGCGGTGTGGAGGACCATGGCATTGTGGTGTGCCGCAATGGTCGCCGGGGACGGTGCCTGCTGGTAGGCAACCCGTGTGGATTCGACCGATCCGGACAGGTGTGCAATCAGGTTGCTGATTGCCGCTGCAGTTGGCTGAAGGGAAGAACCGAACCTAGCATTGGCAGTGGCTTTTGCGGGCGAGACCGGCCATCCCAGATCGCCCATGCGCTGAAGGTGGAGGCGCTGAATCGAGTCCGCATCTTCGGCGTAGTAGTAGAGGGGCGGTGTCGGTGCGAACTCGGTATTCCCGCACGCGAGCGTGGAACTGGAATCGTCGCTGGTTTGACGGATCCACCAGTTGAATGCATCGGCACGCAACCGGGCGGGGAAGACTCTTGTCCAGGATGACTCTCCCCGCACCTTCCGGCAGAAGTCGGTGATGTTCGAGCGGGCCTGTGCTGCACGGATGCCGGTGAGGTTCCCGACCGTCACTGCCCGTCCGTTAAATCGGGTTCGCAGGAACTCAAGGATGAAGAGGGGTAGGGGAAGTCCAATCCAGCTGGCGTGCGGCTGAAGAAGAACCTCCTGTGCCACCTTCGGAGAAAACCGGCCGGGACAATGCGGGCCGCTGTGCCACCACTTGCCTGAGTCCAAGTCCAGGAAGTGCGTGCCCCAAGGAGTATCGGATCTGGCAGGATCATCGCCATTGGTGACAACAAAGTCGAGGATATCTTCCGGCGTGTGGCCAGTGAGAAGGACCATGGCGCCGAGGAATGCCGCTTGGGCAAACTCTGGATTCAGGATCAGCGTCATTGCCAGTCGAGCCGTTTCCACGGCTTCTTCAGGAAGCAACGAACGCAGGTGATAGGGGAGAAACTGGTTGTCGCGGACAAACCTGTGGGCGGCGTTGATCAGCCGCAGTCGCTCACTGTCCTCGGTTTGGCCCGACTGCCGCGATGCAGGATCAATTTCGAGCAGAAATTCGGGAAGGTCGTCATCTTCCGAGGTTTCTGCCGCCCGGGATTGTAGAGGCTGACGGATAACAGCGAGGTTCGCTGCCAACTCGCGGCCGCCTGTCGCTTCGTCCTCAGGTGGGAGCGGTTCAATGCGATCAAATGTCCGAAAGCGTGAGTCGGATAGGAGCCGTGCGAATGAACGGAAAAATTGCTGTTGGCCTGGGGGCAGGTCCTGTACAAGCGCTGGTACTTGGCGAAGGCGGGAAATCAGGGAGCGATCGATCGAGGGAAATGCCGATCGGGCGCCAGCCCAACCGTCTGACGTAAAGCACTTTCGTATGTCGGAGGCGACCAGCTTTTCCAGGTCCGATGGTTTGGCGGGGCTCTCCGGATCAAGACGGGAGAGGAGGAGTAGTCCAATCGCGGCATGAAACTGCGGCTGGAATCCTCGAATCAGGTCGTGATCCAATGTATAGAAGAGGGCAGCTACTGGGAAGTCCTTATAGCGTCCAAA
This sequence comes from Afipia sp., assembly GCA_020056155.1. Classification (GTDB taxonomy): domain Bacteria; phylum Pseudomonadota; class Alphaproteobacteria; order Rhizobiales; family Xanthobacteraceae; genus Afipia. Next base: position 9,570 of record JAGVII010000465.1, on the reverse strand, counting down.
TTCGGGGTTCTGCTCCTTGCCACGCGGAGATCTGGCGCCAGGTGAAGCTAGAGACAATGATCTCCGTGAGTGCTCACCGAGTAGCGCCTCAAGATCCGACTCCAAGGCGGTTATAGCCGGCGGAAGTTGCTGGTTTGAAATAAGCTCAACAGCTCTTAACGCTTCTGCCAGCTTTGGAACCACCAGGTCGAGTTCGGCGGCCCGTGGTTTGATGGTCAGGCGATCAAGCGCACGTACAAGGCGGTCTGGGAGCGTGATTGCGGGCAAGGGGCTTGAGAGATATTTCAAGCGCCACCTCGCGCGCAGGCACAAGGGCACCTAAGCGAACTAGGGCAGTGGCCCGAGGTGCTCCGTAGGTCATTTCCCGGAAGTAAAAATAGTAACGACATTTGTGACACGCATAGACGGCTATTGGTGTAAGCCTACTTAAAGTGTCACAAAAAGAAAAGCTATATATGATTGACGCAATGAAATAATTGTTCTACTATTGGGGTGTGATTGCGGACTTAAGGTTAAGTGCCGCAACTAAATATACCGGATACGTGACGGCTTCATAATCCGTGCAAAGGGAGTTGGCGCGCTTGTGCCGACTCCCTTTGTCGTCTCAGGTTTGGTCAGGCAAGTTCCGCAACTTTGGTCGCGAGGAATGTCCAGTTCTCGCACATGTTGGCAATCGCGAGTTGGAAACCGTCCGTTTCCAGGCCGGTATTCACCGGCAATCCAAGAAGAACATGAAGCGCCAACGGTGACGATTCCGTTGAATGGCCTGCTGCCCGATTCCCTTCCTGGGCGTGGTGGCGCACCTTGTGCTCAATGAAGTCCGCCAGGGTGCCTACGGTTTGGAAGGTGGTGGCATCAATCTCGTCGTAACCAACTGGAAAACCAAAGCGTGCCTCGATCATCGCGATTACCGCAACCACGCCCATGGAGTCGAGTTCCTGGATGGCCCCAAATAGCACCGTATCGCGCGTGAACGCCGCTGAATCTCCATTCAGGTTCAACGCTTCTTCCAGGATCGATTGCGTTTCCTTCAGCACGTCCAATGGGGCTCTCCTTGTTGTTACGACGACACCGATCGATAGGGTATATGAAATGCTAATACCAATTATATATAGCGGCATAGCATGTATTGACTATTGACAGCGTGCCGTTCTCGTACTTTTCCCGTTCCGATAACGCGATGGCGCCAATGCTTCCTTATGGCTTACAGGGAGGCCAAAACGGCTAATGCTAAAATCGCGTCGCCGTATCCCGAAGCCGTCGGTATGACCCAATCTTCCGCTCTTCCCCTTCACGTCCCGATGTCCCAGTTTCCGGTGGAATCCGGCGAACTGGTGGTCGGCGGCATGCGGCTCGGCCGCCTTGCAGCGCGTGTTGGGCGTACGCCGTTCTATGCTTACGACCGTAGCCTGCTTGGCCGTCGCGTGGCCGAATTACGCACCGTGTTGCCAGGTGTCGTCCGACTCCACTACGCGGTAAAGGCGAATCCCATGCCGGCGCTGGTTGGCCATATGGTTGGACTGGTCGATGGTTTTGATGTCGCTTCCGCCGGTGAATTGAAGATTGTTCTGGACGCTGGTGCGGATCCACGCGAGATCAGCTTCGCCGGACCGGGCAAGAGCCGGCAGGAACTGGCGCAGGCTGTAGCCGCCGGCATTCTGATCAACATTGAGTCGTTTCGCGAGGTGTCCGAACTCGCGGAAATATCGCAGGCCACGGGCGTGGCGGCGCGTGTGGCCGTGCGCGTCAATCCGGATTTCGAATTCAAGAGTTCCGGGATGAGAATGGGCGGTGGCCCCAAGCAGTTCGGGGTAGATTCCGAACGCGTTCCCGAGCTGCTCGCCGAGATCGGTCGAGCCGGCCTTGGTTTCGAGGGTTTCCACTTGTTCACCGGGTCGCAGAACCTCAAGGCCGAAACGATCGTCGAGGCGCAATGCAATTCCTACGACGTCGCCTTGCGCTTGGCAGAATACGCACCATCGCCCGTTAAAAGCCTCAACCTCTTTGGTGGCTTCGGCATTCCCTATTTCCCCGGGGATCAGCGGCTCGACCTCGCCCCGATTCGTGACAACCTGTCGGCGCTGGCCCAGCGCGCCGCGCAGGAAATGCCTACTGCAGCACTAATCATCGAACTCGGCCGCCATCTCGTCGGTGAGGCCGGCATCTACGTTTGCCGCATCGTTGACCGCAAGATTTCACGCGGCCAAGTGTTTCTCGTCACCGATGGTGGTCTCCATCACCACCTCGCGGTTTCGGGCAACTTCGGCCAAGTCGTCCGCAAGAACTATCCGGCGGCCATCGGCAACAAGATGAACGCGCCAACGCGCGAGGTGGCAACGATCGTCGGCTCGCTATGCACTCCACTCGACCTGTTGGCAGAGCGCATGGATATGGCCGTCGCCGAACCCGGAGACTTGGTCGTTATCTTTCAGTCCGGTGCTTACGGCATGACGGCCAGTCCGCAGGCTTTTCTTAGCCATCCCCCGGCCATCGAGGTTCTCGTCTAGATACCATCGCCGGGTTTATCTGCTTTCGTTCATGCGACTAGAATGCGCGGACGACACAACCATATCTGGGGATAGACCATGGCAATGAGGCATTGGTTAGTAGTCGCATTGATGTTTGCCGCCGCATCGGTGCACGCCGATCTCACCGTCGGCGTTACCCTCTCGGCGACCGGTCCTGCGGCTTCGCTGGGGATTCCCGAGAAGAATACCTTTGCCTTCCTGCCGACGACCATCGGTGGCCAGAAGGTCAATTACATCATCCTCGACGACGCTTCGGATACGACCACGGCGGTCAAGAACGCGCGCAAGCTGGTGAGCGAGGACAAAGTGGATGTGATCGTCGGTTCGACGATCACGCCGAATTCTCTGGCCATGATCGACGTCGCGGCCGAGTCGGAGACGCCGATGATCTCGATGGCGTCCTCGGCGCGCATCGTCGAGCCCATGGACGCGAAGCGGCGCTGGGTGTTCAAGGACGCGCAGAGCGATACCCACATGGCGACGGCGATCGTGGGGCACATGGCCAACGCCGGTATCAAGACGCTGGCCTTCATTGGTTTCGCCGATGCCTATGGCGAAGGCTGGTGGAACGAGATCAACGCGCTGGCGGGTGTGCGCAAGATCCAGGTGGTCGCCAACGAGCGCTTCAACCGTACCGATACCTCGGTAACCGGCCAGATTCTGAAGATCCTGTCGGCCAAGCCCGATGCAGTGATGATCGCCGGGGCCGGAACGCCGGCGGCGCTGCCGCAGAAAGCCCTGCGCGAAAAGGGCTACAAGGGACCCATCTACCAGACGCACGGCGTGGCCAACAGCGATTTCCTGCGCGTGGGTGGCAAGGACGTCGAGGGCACCCTTCTGCCGGCCGGGCCGGTACTGGTGGCGGCACAGTTGCAGGCAACCAGCCAGGTCAAGAAGGTCGCGCTCGACTACGTGACGCGCTATGAGGCGATGTACGGCAAAGGCAGCGCAACGACTTTCGGCGCGCACTCATGGGATGCCGCCATTCTCCTCAACAACGCGGTTCCGCAGGCGCTCAAGGTCGCCAAGCCCGGTTCGCGTGAATTCCGCGTCGCGCTGCGCGACGCCCTGGAGAACTCACGTAATGTCGTGGGAGCCCATGGTGTCTACAACATGAGCGCGCAGGATCACGTCGGCCTGGACCAGCGGTCCCGCGTCATGGTCGTGATCGAGCAGGGCGGCTGGAAGCTGGTTCAGTAGCGACTGACCTAACGGCCCCGTTCGCCGGGCCAGATTACCTTGTGCAACTGAAGTTGCATGCGCACGGGCAGTTGATCGCGCAGTATCCATTCGGCCAGCCTGGCTGGTTCGAGCCGGTCGGGGACCGGCGAGAAGAGCACCGGGCATCGTTCGACAAGGTGCCGTGCCACCACGACTGACTTTGCCCATTCGTAATCGGCTTCGGAGGCGAGAACCAGTTTCAGTTCATCGCTGTGCGTCAGGTGGTCGAGGTTGGACCACAGGTTTCGATCGGTTTCCCCGGAATCCGGTGCCTTGAGGTCGACGATGCAGGAAACGCGTTGATCGACTTCGGCAATATCGAGGGCACCGCTGGTTTCCAGCGATACGGAGTAGCCGGCATCGCATAGGGCTGTCAGCAGCGGCAGGCAGGCCTTCTGCGCCAGCGGCTCGCCACCGGTTACGCAGACGGTGGTACAGCCGAGCGTTTCCACCTTGGCCATGATGTCGGCGATGGTCATGCTCTCGCCGCCAGTGAAGGCGTATTCGGTGTCGCACCAGACGCAGCGCAGCGGGCATCCGGTCAGGCGGATAAAAGTGGTGGGCAAGCCGACGCGAGTCGACTCGCCCTGGATCGAATGAAAGACCTCGCTGACGCGCAGCGAGGCGTCGCGGGGCGACACCAGCCCTACTTCTTCTTCCCGCCGAGCCACTGTTTGGCGGTTTGTGCGGCGCTGGAAGCAGGATACTGGTCGATCAGCTTTTGCATGATCTTCCGCGCTTCCTTGCCATCGCCGGATTCGTTCAGCGCGTTGCTTTGCGCCAGCAGGGCATCCGGTGCCTTGGGATCGTTCGGCCAGGTGGCTGCGACTTTGGCGAACAGATCGATCGCCTTGTTGAACTCATGCAGCTGGTAATGGCTCGACCCCGCCCAGTAGTAGGCGTTGGGCAGCAATGAGCTGTTCGGATAGTTCCTGATGAAGGCGAGCATTGCCGTGTTGGCCTCGACATAGCGGTTCGACTTGAACGCCTCGAGCGCTACCTCATAGTCACGCGTTTCCTGGCCCGAATCGTTCTTCTGCGCGGGTGCTGTCTGCCTGGATTCCGGCGCCGCAGCCGCTTCCAGCTTGCGTAGACGGCTGTCGACGTCGACGTAGAAATCGCGCTGGCGCTTCTGCGTCATTTCCATGTCGTTCAGCAGAACTTCCAGCTGACCATGCAGACGCGCCAAGTCGGCTTTCATGGCCTCCGACTGGTTGGCGAAGTCCATCTGGTTCTTGGTAGCCAGTTCGACGCGACCCGACAGGATATCGACATCGGCCCGCGTCTTTTCGATATTGGCGCGGGCCTCCTTGTCGTCGAACATGCCGGCCAGCGCCAACTGCGCCGGCAACGCCAGCGCAGTCAGCAGAACAAGTACCGACCGTTTCATAGTGGTTTAGAACTCACCGGTATAGAGCATGTCGCCGCGACGGTTCTGGCTCCAGCAGGCTTCGTTCGATTCCGTGCAGCGCGGCTTTTCTTCGCCGAGGCTGACGGATTCGATCTGGCCTTCGGTCGCGCCTTGCAGCAGGAGCGCCTTCTTGACCGCGTCGGCGCGCTTCTGGCCGAGCGCCAGGTTGTACTCGCGGCTGCCGCGCTCGTCGGCGTTGCCCTGGATCAGCATCTTGAGCTTGGGATTCTTGACCAGGAACTTGCCGTGGGCTTCGACCAGCGCCTTGAACTCGTCCTTGATCACGTACTGGTCGTAGTCGAAGAACACGCTGCGCTTGTACACGGCGCTCTTCGGATCCTTGAGGGCGGCCAGGGCGTTGGGGTCGATGCCGTCGGCGGTCACCGGACCGGAGACGGAACTCGACCGGCCGTCGGAGACGCCGGCGGCACCTTGTTCGGGCGCGGGGGGCTGGCTGCTGCAAGCGGCCAACAGGATGGTTGCTGAAACAGTGGCGATAAGAGCAAGGGCAGACTGGCGCATGGTTATTCTCCGAAATCGAATAAAAAGTTACTTGATGAAAGGTCCCCAGGAAGGCTCCCGCACGTCGGCGGCCTGGACGGAAAGCTTCTGCTTCACCCGACCGTCCGCCGACACTGCCGCCAGAACCCCCCGGCCACCAATTTCCGTAGCGTAGAGGATCATACGACCATTCGGCGCGTAGCTGGGTGATTCGTCCTTGGTCGAATCAGTCAGGATCATGCTCTGGCGCGTCGCGAGGTCCATCACCGCCAGCTGGAAGGAGCCGTTCGTGCGGGTGATGTAGGCCAGGCTCTTGCCGTCGGGCGAGGGACGGGGCGTCACATTGTAGGGGCCGTCGAAGGTGACGCGCTGGGCGCTGCCGCCTCCAGTACCGACGCGATAAATCTGCGGGCTGCCGCCGCGGTCGGATGTGAAATAGATCCACTGTCCGTCGGGCGAGAACTGTGGTTCGGTATCGATTCCGGGAGAGCTGGCCAGGCGCGTAACACCGCTGCCATCGGCATTGACCAGGAAAAGCTGCGAACCGCCGTCCTTGCTCAACACCACCGCCAGCCGGCGGCCGTCCGGTGACCAGGCGGGCGCCGAGTTGGAGCCCTTGAAGTTGGCCGCCACATAGCGCCGACCCGAGGTGAGGTCGTGAACGTAGATTACGGGCTTTTTTGCCTCGAAGGAGACATAGGCGAGTTTGCCGCCATCGGGCGACCAGTTCGGTGAAATGATCGGTTCGCGCGAGGCCAGTGCCGTCTGCGCGTTTGCGCCGTCGGCATCGGCTACCTGGAGTTCGTAGCGGCTGCCCGACTTGACCACATAAGCGATGCGGGTCGAGAAGACGCCGCGCTCACCGGTCAGCTTTTCGTAAACGTAGTCGGCGACGCGGTGTCCGATGAGGCGAACCTGACTGGCTTGATGACCGTAGGCGAGCCCGCCAAGCTGGGACTGCTTCTGGATGTCATACAGTCGGAAGCGGGTTTCGTAGCGTGCGCCGCTGGCGCTGACGCTGCCGCCGACCACGGCATCGGCGCCGCGCGCCTTCCAGTCGGCGTAAGGCGGCGTGCTGGTTTCGCCCGCAGACAGGCCGGCCGGTTCGACCAGCCGGAACAGACCGCTACGCTCAAGGTCGCCGCGAACGACTGAAGTCAGGGTCTGGCCGGCTTCGCGGTCGCCACCGAAATCGCCAATGGCGACCGGAATCCGGTTGGCGCCGGCGCCGGTAATCTCGATCGACAACTGGGCGTAAGCCAGAACTGGAGCGGAAAGAAGGGCGGCCGCCAGGAAAATGGGACGAAATCTCATCGGGCGATTATAGCCGGGAGCTCGTTTCCGGGGCATTAGCGTCGCTGGAGGGAGACATGATCAGCGTTTCCGTCCGCCTAACTGCACTTGCCATCCTCGATCGGACAGAAGGTCAGGCTCAGGTTGCGCGCGAACAAGCCGGGATCGTCCGGCCGCGGCAGTGGACTCGACTTGAGGATTGCGCGCTCCACGGCCGTGTCATAACCGATGTGGCCACTGGACTTGACCAGACGAGTCGATATTACTTCGCCGGTCGGGAGTTGAACGACCTCGAAGATCGCCGAGGGATTGCCCTTGAGGTCCGGCGGCAGCATGATGTTGCCGCGAATCTTGGCGCGGATGCGGTCGGTATAAGTGGCCAATCCCTTGCTGCGCGCGGTGGCGGCCTGCGCTTCGCGCTGTTGCCGGAGTTTGCGCTCGTCATCGGCCAGTTGTTTCTGCGTCACCAGGCGCTTTTCCTCATCCAGCAACTGTTGCTTGAATGGGTCGGACTTCGACCACGGTACCGGCTTGGGCGGAACTGGTTTGGGTTTGGGCTTTTCCTTTTCCTTGAGTGCGATGTCCGGCTTCGGGGGCGGAGGCGGCGGCGTCGGCTTGGGCTCAATCTTGGGTTCGGGCTTGGGCTCGGGCTCCACCTTTGCCACGGGTTCGGGCGAGGGTATCTGCCGGACCAGATCAACCTCGATCACGTCGGCGATCTCGGTCTTCCAGTGGACGCCGTAGATCAGCAATATCGCCAGGGCCACGTGTACCAGAATGGCTAACGCAATGGAGGCCGCGTTTCCGGGCTCCCGGACTCGGGCGTGCGGCGCGTCGGTCATTTGCCGGGCTGTACCAGAAGTCCGATTCTGGTCACGTGCTGTTTCTGCAACTCGTCCATGACGTCCAGCACCGCCTCGTAGCGGACACTGCGGTCACCAGCAATCAGCACTGCCTGATTTGGATTCTTGGCTTGCGCGGTCTTGACGATCCTGGCGAGTTGGGCGCGGTCGACGGGCTCGTCCTGGTCGCCCTTGCTGCGATCACGCACGCTGAGGCTGTAGTCGGCACGCACGATCACTTCCATGGGCGCAACCGGCGGCTGGCCGCTCTTGCCGACGCTGGGCAGGTTGATGGCGCCGGTCTGGACCATCGGGGCGGTAACCATGAAGATCACCAGCAGCACGAGCATCACGTCGATGTACGGCACGACGTTGATCTCGTTCATCAAGCGACGGTGGCGCATGGCTTTACTTCAACTGGCGCTGGAGGATGTTGGAGAACTCCTCCATGAAGCTCTCGAAGCGCACCGATAACCGGTCGACGTCGTGGGCGAAGCGGTTGTAGGCGACCACCGCGGGAATGGCGGCGAACAGGCCGATGGCCGTCGCGACCAGCGCTTCGGCAATGCCTGGGGCGACAGCGGCGAGCGTGGCGCTGCTGACATTGGCCAGGCTGCGGAAGGCGTGCATGATGCCCCAGACGGTGCCGAACAGGCCGACATAGGGCGAGACGGAACCGACCGAAGCCAGGAAGGCGAGGTGCGATTCGAGGTCGTCGATCTCGCGCTGGTAGGTGGCGCGCATGGCCCGACGCACGCCGTCGATGACAGTCGAGGGATCGAGGCTCTTCTGGCCGCGCAGCTTGGCGAATTCCCGGAAGCCGGCTTCGAAGACGCGCTCCAGCGCCCCGGTGCGATTGCGGCGCGCGGCGGCGCTCTGATAGAGGCTGCCGAGGTCGCCGCCGCTCCAGAACTCGCGCTCGAACTTCTCGGTATTGGTGCGGGCACTGTGGATGGTGAACGACTTGCGGAAAATCCAGTACCAGGAGGTGAGCGAAACGACCGTGAGCAGTACCATCACCAGCTTGACGACCAGGCTGGCGTGGGAGATCAGATCGAAGAAGGAAAGGTCTAGCGAGATGTCCATGTCAGCCGCTCGAATTGTTGAAAGATGTCCTGAGGCATTGCTGCCGCCTTGCCGCGCGCGAGATTCATGCAAGCGACGCGCACTGTCGCCGTCAGCAGTGTTTCAGCGCCGCGCTCGATGCGCTGGTCGAAAACGACCTGCACTCGTCCGTGCGACGCGATCCCGCTGACCACCTGTAATTCGTCGTCCAGTCGGGCTGGCTTCAGGTACTCGGCGGCGATCGAACGAACCGCGAAGCCCAACCCGGTTCCCTGCATCAACTTGCCCTGGTCGAAACCCATTGCACGCAGCCACTCGGTGCGCGCGCGTTCCAGGTAACGCAGGTAGTTTGCGTAGTAGACCACGCCGCCAGTATCAGTATCCTCGAAATAGACCCGGATATCCCAAGTAAAGTTGGACATCGCTTCCGTCTCACTCACCCCAAAGCTCCCCGTGGGCCTTGGGTTGAGCGAGGCCGAAGTGGCGCCAGATGGCGGCGGTGGCGATGCGGCCGCGCGGCGTGCGTTGCAGATAGCCCTGCTGGATCAGGAAGGGTTCGAGCACATCCTCGATCGTGTCGCGCTCTTCGCCGATGGCAGCGGCCAGGTTGTCTACACCCACCGGGCCGCCGCCGAATTTCTCCAGTACGGCCAGCATCAGTTTGCGGTCCATGACATCGAGGCCAAGGTGGTCGACGTCGAGCATCGAC
>JAGVII010000307.1 GCA_020056155.1 Afipia sp. | reverse complement strand
GTCAATTGCGGAATTCCCTCAACCGGCCGCGACAGCTGGCGCGCGTTCGCGCGTAGCACCGCGGCGCATTCGACCCTGATCTGTCACGACACCTCATCGTGCCAGTTCATCGAGCTTCCGGCGATGAAGCGAATGCTGCAGGGCGCGCCCATCGTCAGCGGACCGTCCAATGTCGGCGTGTTTCGCGAGGCCGCCAACGACGGCATTCAACTGACGACAACCCACGATGCCTATGCGCGCCAGTTCGGCGTCGTGCACCAGCGCAGCCTGACGCTCTCCGCCGACGGCACCCGGCTCGACGGCGAAGATACGTTGCTGAACGCATCCGGCGCTTCGTCGCGCAGCAAGCCCGATGACTATGTGCTGCGGTTTCATCTGCATCCGTCGGTGAAGGCCAGCCGCCTGACTGATGCGCGCGGCGTCATGCTGGTGTTGCCCAACCGCGACGTCTGGACGTTCGAGGCCCTCGACGACAAGGTCGACCTCGAGGACAGCGTGTTTCTGGCGGGCTCCGACGGGCCGCGCCGGACTGCCCAGATCGTGATCCGGCAGCACCGGAAGGACTCGCCCGGCGTCCGCTGGAGTTTCACCCGCTCCTCGGCGTCCGTAGCCGTGACCAACGCCCGCCGCGACGCTCGCCGCGAGCCGGAATTGCCGCTTTAACCGGCTGAAACCCCTTCCGTTTTTTCTGCAATGAAAAAACGTGGACTTTGCGAAGCTCGCCCGTTTTGCCGGGAAGCAAACCATGCTACCCGGCGGACAACACCTATCCGAACCAGGACGCACCTTATGGCTGACCACCCGCGCCGCGTTGCGCGCGCACTTCTCTCCGTTTCTGACAAATCCGGCCTGATCGAATTCGCCCGCGCGCTCTCGAACAGCGGTGTTGAGCTGGTGTCCACCGGCGGCACGGCCAAGGCCATTGCCGAAGCCGGCCTCAAGGTGCGCGACGTGTCGGATCTGACCGGTTTCCCCGAGATGATGGACGGGCGGGTCAAGACGCTGCATCCGAGCGTGCATGGCGGACTGCTCGCAATCCGCGATAATGCCGATCACGCGCGCACCATGAAGGACCACGGCATCGCGCCGATCGATCTTCTGGTGGTCAATCTCTATCCGTTCGAAGCGACCGTGGACAAGGGCGCGTCCGAGGACGACTGCATCGAGAACATCGACATCGGCGGCCCGGCGATGATCCGCGCCGCGGCAAAGAACCACCACGACGTCGCCGTCGTGGTCGAGGCGGCCGACTATCAGGCGGTGCTGGATGAGCTTGCCGCTAACAAGGGCGCGACCACCCTCACCCTGCGCAAGCGGCTCGCACAGAAAGCCTACGCGCGGACTGCCGCCTATGACGCCGCGATCTCGAACTGGTTTGCCGGTCAGTTGAAGATCGACGCCCCTGACTTCCGCGCCTTCGGCGGCAAACTGATCCAGGCGCTGCGCTACGGCGAAAATCCGCATCAGGGCGCGTCGTTCTACAAGACTCCCGATCGCCGTCCCGGTGTCGCCACCGCGCGCCAGCTTCAGGGCAAGGAACTATCCTACAACAACATCAACGACACCGATGCGGCGTATGAATGCATCGCGGAATTCGATGCCAAACGCACCGCCGCCTGCGTCATCGTCAAGCACGCCAATCCCTGCGGCGTCGCCGAGGGCACGGATCTCGCCAGCGCCTACCGCAAGGCGCTGGCCTGCGACGCGACCTCGGCCTACGGCGGGATCATCGCCTTCAACCGTACGCTCGATGCCGATGCGGCGAACGCGGTCGCCGGAATTTTCACCGAAGTCATCATCGCACCCGACGCCACCGACGAGGCCATCGCCATCATCGGCAAGCGCAAGAACCTGCGCCTGCTGCTGGCCGGCGGACTGCCCGATCCACGCGCGGCGGGCCTCATGACAAAGACCGTGGCCGGTGGCCTCCTGGTGCAGACCCGCGACAACGCCGTGGTCGACGATATGACCTTCAAGGCCGTCACCAAGCGCGCGCCGACCGACACCGATCTGAACGATCTTCGTTTCGCTTTCCGCGTCGCCAAGCACGTGAAGTCGAACACCATCATCTACGCAAAGGATCTCGCCACCGTCGGCATCGGCGCGGGGCAAATGAGCCGGGTCGATTCGGCGCGCATCGCCGCGCGCAAGGCCGAAGACGCCGCGAAGGAACTGGGACTTGCCGCACCAATGACCAAGGGCTCGGTGGTGGCGTCCGACGCGTTCTTCCCGTTCGCGGACGGCCTGCTGGTCGCGATTGCGGCCGGCGCCACGGCCGTGGTTCAGCCCGGCGGTTCGATGCGCGACAACGAGGTGATCGAGGCCGCCGATGCCCACGGCATCGCCATGGTGTTCACCGGCACGCGGCACTTCAAGCACTGAGATGCTCGAACGTCATTGCGAGCGAAGCGAAGCAACCCAGAAGTAACAAGCAAGACTGGATTGCTTCGTCGCTCCGCTCCTCGCAATGACGAGTCCTAAGCCCGCACGCGCGACAGCAGCACAAGCCCCGCTGAGAAAAACACCACCAGCACGGCCATGCCGGCCTTCTGGCTCATGGTCACGGCCGTCACGATGCTGACCACCAGCGGCGCCATGAACGATGTGACCTTGCCGGACAGCGCGAACAGCCCGAAGTACTGGGTGATGCGATCCTTCGGCGCGAGGCGAATGAGCAGCGTGCGCGACGCCGCCTGCAGCGGTCCAGCAGCCATCCCGATCAGGACGCCCAGCACCAGATAGGCCTGCTCGGCCGGCGAGCCGAACAGTTTGCCCGGCACCGTCGGTGTCACCTTGAACACGAAGAACAGCGTATCGCGGCTGATTGACAGGATCACCGCGCAGGCGAGCAGCAATATCGACATGCTGCCTGCGATCACGATCTTCGGGCCGAGCCGGTCATCAAGCTTGCCGCCGAGCCAGGCGCCGATGGCGCCGGAGAACGCCAGCAGGATTCCGAAGGTGCCGATCTGAAGAGTCTGCCAGCCGAAGGTGCCTGCGGCATAGATGCCGCCGAATGCAAACAACGCCACCAGCGCGTCCATGTAGACCATGTTGGCGATCAGGAATGTCAGCATCACCGGCTTGCCCGGCAGCGTCGACAGGGTTTGGCGCAATTCGCGCAGGCCTTCACGCACCGCGCCAAGCGCAGGCGTCTTGGCCGCGCGGTCGGGCGTGAACAGAAACATCGGCAGCACGAAGATGATAAACCAGAGTCCGCTCAGCGGCCCGGTGATGCGGTCGCCTTCGTGGGCCGCAGGGTCAAGGCCGAACAGCGGCGTGAGGCCGAACAGCGTGCGGCCGGTATCGCCGCTCGCCGCGAGGAAGCCGAGCACAAGAACGAGACTGAGAATACCGCCGACATATCCGGTGGCCCAGCCCGTTCCCGACAACCGTCCGAGCCGTTCCGGAGGCACCAGCGTCGGCATCATCGCATTGTTGAACACGGTGGCGAATTCGATGCCTATGGTCGCAAGGCCGAACGCGATCAGCAGCGGCAAGATGACGGAGGAATCGCCCGGCTTGCCGATCCACATGATCGATGCGCCGATCACAAACAGCGCACCGAACGCGGCGATCCATGGCTTGCGCCGTCCGCCAGCGTCGGCGATCGCACCCAGCACCGGCGACATGATGGCGATCACAAGGCCCGCCGAGGCGGTGGCGAATCCCCACATCGCCTGTCCGCTGGCGGGATTCGCCGCCACATGGGTCGCGAAATAGGGCGCGAACACGAACGTCGTAATCAGGCTGAAGTACGGCTGCGCCGCCCAGTCGAACAGAATCCAGCCGAAAACCGCCGAACGCGGCGGATAAGTCTGCGGCGACACCTTTGCGTGACTGTCATGCGCCGGAACAGCTTGAGACATGATCGAAATTCCTGCCGAATCAACGCGGACGTTGTCCCTCGTTGCCGCAAAACCATATAGTGCGGCGGTTCAATTGCTATCGCGTTTTTACCCAGACATGTTTTACCCAGACATGAGTCGCCCAGATTTGGGTTGCCGGAGGAAGTCATGGCCCTGATTACCAAGCGCGGCGTGCTCGCTTTCGCTCTCGGCGCCCTCGGCCTGCTGTTCGCTCCGGCGTTCGCGCAGGATTCGCGGCATGGATACTATGCACCGCGCGCGCTCGACACGGTTCGTCCGGTCGCGACGAAAAACGGCATGGTGGTCGCGCAGGAAAAAATCGCGGCCGAGATCGGCCTCGACATTCTGGCGCGCGGCGGTAACGCGATCGATGCAGCGGTCGCCACCGGATTCGCGATGGCCGTGACCTATCCGCGCGCTGGCAATCTCGGCGGCGGCGGATTCATGATGATCCATCTGGCGGCGAGCAATGAAGCCGTCGCCATCGATTATCGCGAGACCGCACCGGCCGCCGCGACGCGCAACATGTTTCTCGGCGACGACGGCAAACCCGACACAAGGAAATCACGCGATCAGGCCCTCGGCATCGGCGTGCCCGGCACGGTCGCAGGGCTGGCGCTGGCGCTGGAAAAATACGGCTCGGGGAAATTCAGGCTCGCGGACCTGATGACGCCTGCGATTGCGCTCGCGCGCGACGGTTTCGTGATCGCCGACGATACGGCGGACACGCTGCCGGACTGGCACCGGCGGCTGGCGAAATGGCCGTCGAGCACAAAGATTTTCTCGCGGGCCGACGGCACGTCGCTGCAGCCCGGCGATCGTTTGATCCAACGCGACCTTGCCACCACGCTGGAGGCGATTTCCGCGCAGGGCGTGCGCGGGTTCTACGACGGCGCGGTCGCCGAAAAGCTCGCTGCCGGAATCCAGGCCGCGGGCGGCATCATCACGCGCGACGATCTCAAGGCCTATCGGCCGGTCGTCCGCGCGCCGGTCCGCGGCACCTATCGCGGTTTCGAGATCGTATCGATGCCGCTGCCATCCTCTGGCGGCACCGTGCTGATCGAGACACTGAATATTCTCGAAGGCTACAAGCTGCGCGAGATGGGCGCGGGCTCGGTGGATGCGCTTCATGT
>JAGVII010000223.1 GCA_020056155.1 Afipia sp. | reverse complement strand
CTTGATGCCCGGCAAACCCATCTCCTGTTGCAGGTCCTTGATGCTGGCGGCCTGCTTCATGATATTCTCGCGGGTGAGATTGTCACCGCAGGCCTTGAGGACATGTACCATGGTCTGCGCGGAGCTGTAACCGAACGCGACCGAACTGTCGGCCCGGTTGGCTTCAGGGAAGTACTTCGCGAGGAACGCATCGAAGTTCTTCACGCCCGGATCGTCCTTCCACTGCGGGTCGGTCGGGTCCTTGCCGTAGGTCGCAGAGATCACGCCCTGCGCATTGTCGAAACCGGCCGGCTTGATGACCGATCCAGTGGACGAGGCGACGTTGTTCAGGATGAACAGCGGCTTCCATCCGAGCTCGGCGACTTTCTTGATCGACTGCGCGCCGAACTTCGGCGTGGTGATGCTGACGAAGATATCAGCGCCCTTCGATTTCAGCGCCACGACCTGCGAATCGATCGTCGGGACGGAGGTTTCGTAAGGCTCTTCCGCGATGATCATCGAAGCGCCCTTGGCTCCGAGGCCGTCCTTCAGACCCTTGAGCACGTCCTTGCCGAAGTCGTCGTTCTGATAAAGGATTCCGATCTTGCCGTTCGGCTTTTCCTTCATCAGGTACTTCGCGTAGATGACGCCTTCGCTCTGGTAGTTGGGCTGCCAGCCCATGGTCCAGGGAAAGTTCTTCGGGTCGTTCCATTTGGTGGCGCCGGTGGCGACGAACAGCTGCGGGACTTTCTTGGCATTCATGTATTTCTGGATCGCCGTGTTCGACGGCGTGCCGAGCGAGTTGAAAATCAGCAGAACTTCGTCGCTCTCGACCAGCTTGCGGGCCTGTTCCACAGCCTTGGGCGGCGAATAGCCGTCGTCATAGGAAATGAAATTGATCTTGCGGCCATTGATGCCGCCTTCGGCGTTGATCTTGTTGAAATAGGCAGCCTGAGTCTTGCCGATGATGCCGTAGGCGGAAGCGGGTCCGCTGTAGGGCATGATGCTACCGATCTTGATCTCGGTGTCGGTGGCGCCGGTGTCGTACTTCTTCTGCGCCAGCGCGCTGCCGCTCGTCGCCGCGACGGCCGCGACGGTGGCGAGCAAGACTAAGGGGTTGAATTTTTTGACGGACATTTTTTATGTTTCCTGACCTAGTTTTTTTGATGCTTGAGGGTAGTTCCCCGGAGGCCTTTTGGCCTCGCAGGTATTCAATACCGTTTGTCGTGGTGGTTCAAACAAAATGGCATTGAATCAATGAGCCCCCTGCGATTGTGTCGCAGAGGGCAATTGTTGTCGCGAGGGCGAACTAGCCGCCGACATCGCCGCTCAGGATCTCGCCGAACCGCTCCCAGGTCTGGCCTTTGAAGCGCATCAGCTGCATCTGGCTGATCGGGGCAAAATCGGTGGCGCTGGTGTTGATCTTGACGCCAGGCAGAAGGCCCTCCAGTTCGAGGTTCTTCATGCTGGCTGCCTGTTTCATGATGTTCGCGCGGGTGAGATTGTCGCCGCACGCCTTCAGCACATGGACGAGCGTCTGGGCCGAATTGTAGCCGTAGATCACCGAGCCGTCGGCGCGATTCAGTTCAGGCGCGTACTTCTGCAGGAAGGCGTCGTAGTTCTTCATTCCCTGGTCGTCCTTCCACTGCGGATCGGTGGGATCCTTGGCGTAGGCCGCCGACACGATGTTTTGGGAATTTTCAAATCCGGCGGGCTTGATCACCGAGCCGACCGACGCCGAGACGTTGTTGAGGATGAACAGCGGCTTCCATTCAAGCTCAGCCACTTTCTTGATCGACTGCGCGGCGAACTTCGGCGTGGTGATGCTGATGAAAACATCTACGCCTTTCGACTTCAGGGCGACCACCTGCGAGTCGATGGTCGGCACACTGGTCTCATAGGACTCTTCCGCGATAATCATGGACGCGCCCTTCTTGCCGAGGCCGTCCTTGATGCCCTTGAGATAGTCTTTGCCGTAATCGTCGTTCTGATAAAGAATGCCGATCTTGGCGTTTGGCTTCTCCTTCATCAGGTAGTTCGCGTAGATCCGGCCCTCGCTCTGGTAGTTCGGCTGCCAGCCCATGGTCCAGGGGAAATCCTTCGGATCATTCCACTTGGTCGCGCCGGTGGCGACGAACAGTTGCGGGACCTTCTTGGCGTTCAGGTATTTCTGGATCGCCGAGTTCGATGGCGTGCCGAGCGGTCCGTAGACGATCAGGACTTCGTCACTTTCCACCAGCTTGCGGGCCTGCTCGACAGCCTTCGGTGGCGAGTAGCCGTCGTCGTAGGAAATGAAAGTGATCTTGCGGCCGTTGATGCCGCCTTCGGCATTGATCTTGTTGAAGTAGGCCTGTTCGGATTTTCCGATCGCACCGTAGGCGGAGGCCGGTCCGCTGTAGGGCATGATGTTGCCGATCTTGATTTCGGTATCGGATGCGCCGGTGTCGTACTTTTTCTGGGCCAGCGCGTTGCTGCCTGTCGCAGCGACGATCGCGATCGCGGCCGAAAAAGTCGCAAGTCGAGTTGTAGAAATAGCCATACGTTCCTCCTTGGATCGTGTTTGTGTTTTCGTTTATTTTTTGATTTGAAGCTCTTTGCGGCTCGGCGATATTCAATACCCTTTGCGGGGTTCGTTCAACGAAAAGCCCTCTGCCGCAGGCTTTAAACGTCTTCATGTTTCATTAGGCGGAATACAGGGCAGGTGATTAACCAATAAGGCCTGCTTTCGCAGTGCGAAGAGCGGGGCGCGCGATGGCCATGATGCGCGCGGTGTCATCCAGCACCGACTCACCGGGCAGGAACTTCGGGCATCGTGCCGAAAATATCAGCACCCTTGGCGTATCTTCGCGGACCCGTTCAGCGAAAAGCCCCCCGCGACGGTGTCGCGGAGGGCTTGTTGCCGATTTGTAATCTTCAGTGGCGCGGGAGGCTCAGCTGCCGCCCATTCCGCCGGTGATGATCGGTCCCTGCAGTTCGTACTTTTCGCCCTTGAACTGCATGATCTGCAACTGGTCGATCGGATAGAAGTCGGTCGCGCTGGTGTTGATCTTCACGCCCGGCAGCAGGGTATCGGGGGTGAAGTCCTTCAGGCTTGCGGCCTGCTTCATGATGTTCGCGCGGGTCAGATTGTCGCCGGCCTGCTTGAGCACCTGAACCATGGTCTGCGCCTGGCCGTAGCCGTAGACGACCGAACCGTCGGTCTTGTTCATGTCCGGAGCGTACTTGGCGAGGAAGGCGTAGAACTTCTTCATGCCTTCGTCGTTATTCCACTGCGGATCCGCGCCGTCCTTGGCATAGGCCGCCGAGAGGATGCCTTGCGCATTCTCGAAGCCCGCGGGCTTGAGCACGCTGCCGACCGACGCGCCGACGTTGCTCTGGATGTACATCGGCTTCCAGCCGAGTTCCGCGACCTTCTTGATCGCCTGGGCAGCAAACTTCGGCGTGGTAAAGCTCACGAACACATCCGCGCCGGTCGCCTTCAGCTTGATGATGTGCGAGTCGATGGTCGGCTCGGACACTTCGTAGCTGTCCTCGGCGACGATCTGCGACGCCTTCGCGCCGAGGCCGTCCTTCAGGCCCTTGAGCATGTCCTTACCGAAGTCGTCGTTCTGGTACAGGATCGCGATCTTGGCGTCGGGCTTGGTCGCCAGCAGGTGCTTGGCATAGACGCGGCTTTCGCTCTGGTAGGCCGGCTGCCAGCCCATGGTCCAGGGGAATTCCTTCGGCTCGCCGAACTTGGTGGCGCCGGTGGCCACGAACAGCTGCGGCACCTTCTTGGCGTTCAGGTACTTCTGAATCGCGGAATTCGACGGGGTGCCGAGCGGTCCGAACACCAGGAGGACCTCGTCGCTCTCGACCAGCTTGCGGGCCTGCTCCACCGCCTTCGGCGGGCTGTAGCCGTCGTCATAGCTGATGAAGGTGATCTTGCGGCCGTTGATGCCGCCCTGCTCGTTGATCATCTTGAAGTAAGCTTCTTCCATCTTCCCGATGACGCCGTACGCGGATGCAGGACCGCTGTAGGGCATGATATTACCGATCTTGATTTCGGTATCGGTTGCGCCGGTGTCGTACTTTTTTTGCGCGAGCGCGTGGCCGCTCGTCATCGCGAGCGCGGCGACCGCCGACACTGCTGCTACGTTGAGCTTGAGCTTGGATAACATTGTGGTCTCTCCCTGAGATGCGGGCATTCCGCTTGGCGAACACCGGTCCCGGAAGAGAAATCATGCCCAACAGGAAAACGAGGGCTGAAAATGAAGGGGCCCGATCCAGCAAAGCTGAATCAGGCCCTGTCACCCGATCCGGAAAACCGATATTCCGGACACACCCTTCTCAAACAACGCGGATTCAGACAAGCCTGATTTCGCGTCAGCAAATCAGACTTTAGGACTTGCTCTTCCTGTGGAACAAGGCCTCGATCATGTAGGCCACCTGCCTTGCGCCGTGCGGCACGAGGAAGATGACGACGAACAGCAGCACGCCGAACACCGCGCCCGACAGGCCCTTCGAGATGTGTTCCGCGACG
>JAGVII010000830.1 GCA_020056155.1 Afipia sp. | reverse complement strand
GTCCTTATGTAAGAAAACTGGATTGCTTCGCTTCGCTCGCAATGACGATCGGGATAACTTATCAATACAGCTCCGCGATCCTGGCGCGCTGCGCCACCAGCGCCAGCACGACATCGATCGACGGCGTCGGGATTTTCGACAGCGCGCCCATTTCCTGCACCACGGTGACAAGCGGATCGATCTCCATCGGCCGGCCGCGTTCGAGATCCTGCAGCATCGAGGTCTTGTGCGCGCCGACCTTGCGCGCGCCCTCGATCCGGCGTTCGACATCGACGCGGAACCGGACGCCGAACTTCTCGGCGATGGTCTGGGCTTCCACCATCATGGATCTGGCCACCGCGCGCGTGCCCGGATCGCTGCCGATCACATCGAGCGTGGCATGGGTCAGCGCGCTGATCGGATTGAAGCAGACGTTGCCCCACAGCTTGAGCCAGATTTCGTCGCGGATGTTGTCCAGCACCAGAGCCTGCAGGCCCGCCTTGACGAACAGCGCCGACAGCGCCTCGACATCGGCGCTCTTCTCGCCGGACGGCTCTCCGAGCGGAAAGCGGTTGCCGTAGACATGGCGGATCACGCCGGGTGCTTCGATTTCAGCCGCCGGATAAACCACGCAGCCGATCGCGCGCTCCGGTCCAAGCTCTTTCCACTGGCGTCCGCCAGGATCGATGCTTTCCAGCGTCGCCCCCTCGCATGCGTTGCCGTGCTTGTAGAAGTACCAGTAGGGAATGCCGTTCACCGCGGTGACGATGCGCGTCTTCGGCCCGAGCAGCGGCTGCATCGCCTCAATCACGCCGGTGATCGAATGCGCCTTGAGGCAGATGATGACAAAATCCTGCGGGCCTAGCTCGGCGGCATTATCGGTGCAGCGCGGATGCACCACGCGCTCTTCACCATCGATGAGAAGCGTCAGGCCGTTGGTTTTCATCGCGGCGAGATGCGCGCCGCGCGCCACCAGGCTGACATCGGCCCCTGCCCGCGCGAGCTGCACGCCGAGATAGCCGCCGATCGCACCCGCACCGAAAATACAGATCCTCATCGCGTGTCCCGAAATGATTGCAGCAATGGAGGTGCGGAACGTGTTCTGAAAAAAGCAGGGCGCGCTCACACGACCGGGGAGTGCATGCGATTGCGCCCTGCAGGGAGAAACCCGTCAGACAAACGCGAATTCGGCTGGGCTCGCACCGGAGCGCGCCACGGCGTCGAAGCCGGTAGAGGCGTTGATATCCCGCATGCTGATCACGCCGATCAGGGTGTGATCGTCGATCACCGGCAGATGCCGGATGTGATTGTCGTTCATCAGATCGCGCACGTATTCGAGCGAATCCGTCGAATGACACGACACCAGCTTCTGCACCGAGATCAGCGCCGACACTTTCATGTTCAATCCCGCGGTCCCGTGCTCGGCGACGGCGCGCACCACATCCCGCTCGGAGAACATGCCGACCGCGACATTGCCTTCGGTGCGGCACACGTCCTTCACCACAAGCGCGCTGACGTTCCCGTCGCGAAGCAGCCGCGCGGCAGTCGCAACGGTTTCGTTCATGCGGACGGTGGCGATACGGGTGTTCTTCCTGTTCAGGATGTCTCCGACTTTCATCACAACCTCCCTGGTCCGTGGGCGGGGATGTCTCTCCCCGGCGGGCGCTCGTGTCCGAGGATGGATGTCCTCGTTGACGTCCCGATATTGGTATACATTATGCCACCAGTCAATCGGAATCGATTCCTAACTCGCGGTGGTATGCCTGAGCGGCTTTCGAGCGCCTCCTCACCGGTTTCGGGCATCTGTCCCGATGCGGCGACGGCCACCATGCCGTCGCCATTCCGCCTTTTGCAGCGAAGTCCGCCGCCATTTCGCCTTATGCAGCGGCATACCCGGCGAATGACGTGCAAGGCGTTGAAAGCACACGGCAAAGGCTCGCTCGTCCGCCGATATTGGAAAGTTGATGTAAAATCAGCGAATGCGACGCATTTCCTCCGTCATTGCGAGGAGCGCAGCGACGAAGCAATCCAGTCGTTGTCTGAAGATCGTCGTATCTGGATTGCTTCGCTGCGCTCGCAATGACGACACAACACCGTCATTCCGGAGCGCTCGCAACTGCGAGCGAGCCCGGAATCCAGAAGTAGCATTCGATGATTTCTTCTGGATTCCGGATCAGTCCACAGCGCGGACTGTCCGGAATGACGTGCAGGTTGTCAGCCCTTCAGCACATCCACCAGCGTCTTGCCGAGACGCGCAGGCGAAGGCGACACACGAATGCCGGCGGCTTCCATCGCCGCGATCTTGGATTCGGCATCGCCCTTCCCGCCCGAGATGATCGCACCGGCATGGCCCATGCGGCGGCCGGGAGGCGCGGTGCGGCCGGCGATGAAACCGACCATCGGCTTCTTGCGTCCGCGCCTCGCTTCGTCCTTGATGAACTGCCGCGTCGGCTACTTAGCGGTCAGCGAAACTCAGTCAGGCCCGCGGTAAGCGGATCTCACCTTCTCTCACATGGCCGCTTTCGGCGTGCGTGACTGCAGCCAGGTCCATCCGTTCGAGATCATAGGCCAGAACAGCGCGATCAATCCCAGCGTCATGATCGTTCCGACCAGACCGTTGGAGAAGAACACGCCAAGGTTTCCTTGCGATCCCAGCAGCGATTGCCGGAACGCTTCTTCCGCCTTGTCGCCGAGCACGATCGCAAGCACCAGCGGCGCCATCGGATAGTTGCACTTTTTCATCACATATCCGACCACGCCGAACACCATCATCATCACGACGTCGAAGGTGTTGTTGTGCACGGTATAGGCACCGATGGCACACAGCACGAGGATCACCGGCGCGATGATGCTGAACGGGATGCGCAGGATGGCTGCGAACAGCGGCACGCAGGTCAGCACGATAATCAGACCGACGAAGTTTCCGAGATACATGCTGGCGATGAGACCCCAGACGAACTCCTTCTGTTCGACGAACAGCAGCGGTCCGGGCTGCAAGCCCCAGATCAGCAGGCCGCCGAGCAGCACGGCAGCGGTCGGCGAACCCGGAACGCCGAGCGACAGCATCGGCAGCAATGCCGCCGTGCCGGCAGCATGCGCGGCCGTTTCGGGCGCGACCACGCCTTCGATCTCACCCTTGCCAAAGTTCTTGCCGTTCCTCGACATGCGCTTGGCGATGCCATAGCTCATGAAAGATGCAGGCGTTGCGCCGGCCGGTGAAATTCCCATCCACACGCCGATAAAACACGAGCGCAGTGACGTCGCCCAGTAGCGCGGGAGTTCTTTCCAGGTTTCCCAAACCACCCGCGCGTTGATTTTGGCAGGCTTGCCGCGGAAATTCAGCCCCTCCTCCATGGTGAGAAGGATCTCGCCGATGCCGAACAATCCGATCACCGCGATCAGGAAGTCGAATCCACTCAGCAGGCTGGTGAATCCGAAGGTCATGCGCAACTGTCCCGTGACGCTGTCGAGGCCGACAGACGCCAGCGCAAAACCGATCATCATCGCGACAATTGTTTTGAAGGGCGGCTCCTTGCCCATGCCGATGAAACTGCAGAAGGCTATGAAGAACACCGCGAACTTTTCCGCCGGTCCGAACTGAAGCGCAAACTTCGCAACCAGCGGCGCGATCAGCGTGATCATGATGACGGCGAACAACGCCCCGACAAAAGACGACGTGAACGCGGCGGTGAGCGCCTCACCGGCCTTGCCCTTCTGCGCCATGGGATGACCGTCGAATGTCGTGGCCACGGACCACGGCTCGCCGGGGATATTGAACAGCACCGATGTGATGGCGCCGCCGAACAGTGCCCCCCAGTAGATGCAGGACAGCATGATGATGGCCGACGTCGGCGTCATGCTGAAGGTCAGCGGCAGCAGAATCGCCACACCGCTCGCACCGCCGAGACCGGGCAGCACGCCGATGATGACGCCCAGCAAAATCCCGATGACCATGACCATGATATTGAACGGCTGCAGAACCGTCGCGAAGCCGTGAAACAGATTTACGATTTCTTCCATGTCGATGTCCTCAACCGCAGCTTTGAATTCTCAGAGACCGAGCAACTCTTCCAACGGTCCTTTTGGCAACGGAATGAGGAACCATTTTTCGAAGAACAGGTAGATCGCGAGAGGCGTACCCAGCGCCACGGCAGCCGTCGTGGTCCACGGGTATTTTCCGAGCCATCGCATGAACAGGGCGATGAGGATGACCGACGCGAGGTAGATGCCGAGATACGGAATACTCAGAGTGTAAATCGTGGTCGGTATCACGACACACATCACCTGACGAAGCTGGCCCCACTCAGCGAAAAGCTGGCCGTCATCGGGCTCCATCAAGACCTGGACGCCGTTCACGACGCTCGCCAGCACGATAATGACGCCGATGTAGAAGGGAAAGAATCCGGCCTTCGGACC
>JAGVII010000486.1 GCA_020056155.1 Afipia sp. | reverse complement strand
CGGTTCTCCGCGCCGAACGACTTCACCACCGCGTTGCACGTCAACGCATCGGCCAGCGTCCCGCCGACCTTGGTATCGAGCGCGTTCGACAGTTGCGCGGCCGGCGCGATGTAGTTCGCCGTCAGCGCGACCGTCATGCCCACATAGACCACCGTGATGACCGCGATCACAGCGCCGAGCACCGGCCAGTGCCAGCCGACCAGAATGGTGGAGCCGACCAGCACCACCAGCGACGGCACCAACGCCATCAGGATGGTGTCGTTGAGCAGATCGAGCGCCCACATGCCGCGCGTGATCTTGCGCACGGTCGAGCCCGCGAAGCTGTTGGCGTGCCAGTCGGTGGAGAAGCGCTGGATTCGCACGAAGGCATTCTGCGCGACGTCCGACATGATGCGCAGCGTGAACGGCAGGATCGCCTTCAGGCCGATCAGACGCAGCACCAGCGCCACGAGGCCGAGCGCGACGATGGCGCCGAACGCGACCATGGCGCCGCGCTGCGCGGCGGCCGGATCGGTCGATGCGAGCGTCACGGCATCCACCAGCCGTCCGGCGAACAGCGGCATGAAGACATCCGCTGCCGCGACGCCGATCAGACCGCTGGCGACCACGAACAAGCGCACCGGCTGATTGCGCCAGTGACGGAAGACGAACGGAAGCACCGCACGAAGGGCGGATGGTTGTTTGGTACGGGAATGAGTCATGGCGTGTTTCGGCTGCGCGGACGCAAGCCGACTCCGAAAATAGGGACGACGCAGCGGCAACGCCGCGCGCAATCGTCACGTGTCAAAAATCAGGTTGTGAAAGCTGGTCAGCAGGGTCCGCGACAACGCGAACCGGACGACCTCGGACAGGCCATCGGAGAACCGATGGCTGCCGGCAACCTTATGCGGAGGACCGCGGGGTTAACCGAGGGGGTATCCAGATGCCGAGGCGCGTACGCGCAGGACCCGCGGGGTCGCGATAAACGCAAACTTCAAATCCATGCGATCCTCCAGCGTTCGAGCAATGCGGACTCAGGGGCGAAATCCGCTGACGATGTTTTGGGCAATAATTGCGGCAAATTTTGTACCGGCCGTTTAAAATCTAGCAAGGTGAGCGCGGCGACACGCCGCACATTGCATTTCTGTCATTCCGGGCGCGAGCGAAGCGAGGGAGCCCGGAATCCATAAAGTTTCCGATGACCGTTTCTGGATTCCGGATCAGTCCGCCATGCAGACTGTCTGAATGAAGAAGCCGTTATAGTTTCACGAAATACGGCGTGCGCAGACCTGTGAACGGCCTGAACTCCGCGACGACATGATCTCCGATACGTAAGTCGCTGTCGCCATGCGCCATCATGCGAAAGTCTTCCGCCATATCGACCAGCAGGATCGCGTAAGGCACATGCGTCCTGGCCTCGCGCGTCGCCGCGCGGCGCACGATGGTGGCGGCATAGACCACGCCCTTGCCGCTCGCCTTGTGAGTCTGCGGCGAGGCGTTGCCGCATGCCGGACAAAATGCACGGCGGAAATACCAGAGATGACGACACGCGCCGCACGACTGATAGAGGATCGCGTCGGCGCCGTCGGTCCAGCCCTTGAGTTCTGCCGCCTCGCTCATCGCACCCGCTCCAGAAACATGCTGACATGGGACGACATCACGCCGCCGTCGCCATGCAGCAATGCCAGCGAGGCATCGCGCACCTGTCGCGGCCCTGCCCGTCCCGTCATCTGCAACTGCGTTTCGACCAGATGCGCCATCGCGCCGCCGCATCCGCAGTGACCGTAGCTCAACAGCCCGCCGTGGGTATTCAGCGGCAGTGCGCCGCCGATGCCGAAGTCACCATTACGCACGCGGGCAGCCGCTTCGCCGCGCGGCGCGAGCCCAAGTTCCTCGATCAGGATCGCCAGCGTGATGGTGAAGCTGTCATAGATGCCGGCATACCGGATGCTGCGCGGATCGACCCCCGCCTTGTCCTTTGCACGCGACAGCGCAACCGCCGCGCCCACGTCCGAAAGGCTGCGCGCCGCCGTCACATGCTGATGCAGATGCGCCTGCCCGCAGCCCATCACGCGCACATGGTGATCGCTGGTTGGCTCGCGGCTGACGATGAAGGCCGCACCGCCGTCCGACACCGGGCAGCAATCCAGCAGCTTGAGCGGCGAGGATATCTCGCGTGACGCCATTACGTCGGCGACGGTGATCGGATCGCGAAACTGCGCGCCGGGATGCAGCATGGCGTGATTGCGCATCAAGACAGCGAATTCCGCCATGTCCTCCTGCGTCAGGCCGTAGTCGTGCACGTAACGCGAGGCGAGCAGTCCGTAATAGGCCGGAATGGTCGGCCCGAGCGGCACTTCGTAATCAGGATGGCCGACCTGCGCCAGCGTGCTCATCGCGGAGTCGCGAGCCTGCCCGGTGAGGCGGTTTTCGCCCGCGACCACGAGAATGGTTTTCGCGACCCCTGCCTCGACCAGTTCGTGCGCCAGCATCGCCATCGCGAGGCCCGTGGCGCCGCCGACCTGAATGGCGTGCGCATAAGACGGCCGCACGCCGAAGTGCTCGGCGAACACCGTCGCCAGCATCAGGTGCGGCATGGTGGTGGAATAGCCGGTCAGCAGACCGTCGATGTCAGCGCGCCTGAGCCCCGCATCCGACAGCGCGGTCTCGGCCGCCTCGCTCATCAGATCGAGGGTCGAACGGCCGCCATGCTTGCCGAATGCCGTCAGTCCGACGCCGCTGATGAAACTCATGTGCCCGCGCTTGCCGTTGCTGTGTCCGCAACTGATGTGCCACGGGCGCGCCTCGACTTCAATGCGCGTCCGGCGGCGGGCCCATCATGTTGGGCTTGTCGACGAAGAACACCAGCACGCTCAGTGCAAGATAGAAGCACGCCAGGATGAAGAACGCATCGCCGAAGCTCATCACCACCGCCTGCCGGTGCACGATCATCGACAGCTGTT
Source organism: Afipia sp. (assembly GCA_020056155.1). Taxonomy (GTDB): domain Bacteria; phylum Pseudomonadota; class Alphaproteobacteria; order Rhizobiales; family Xanthobacteraceae; genus Afipia. The sequence continues at coordinate 45 of JAGVII010000486.1, read as the reverse complement.
TCAGCGCCATCAGCGAGGCGTTGCCAGCGCCCTGAAATTTCTGGG
>JAGVII010000851.1 GCA_020056155.1 Afipia sp. | reverse complement strand
AGTACAGCGGCGGCAAGCTGTCGGACGTGATGACCTTCACGGCGAAGGACGGCATGACCTGGAAGGACTCGGCGGGCCGCGAGCAGAGTTCGACCTGGAAAGAACTCGCCGACTGGCGCGGCAATCGCGCTGACGCGGGCCGCCTCGCGCACGGTTTCCCGAAGTCGAACAAGTTCGGCAAGGTGATCGAGTAGTCGTTTCACCTCTCCCCGCAGGCGGGGAGAGGGAGTACATTCCAACCGGTCGCGCCTCGCGCCTCAAGGAATGTTTGAATGGTCCACCACTACAATGAAATCCGCGACGGCGAGATTGCGGTCGATCCGCCGCCGCCGACCGATGCGGGCCTCGTTTTCATCGGCCGCATCCACACGCCATGGACCGACAGGCTGATGACGCCGCGGCAGGGCCGCCGCGATGGCCCGGTGTGCAGGATCGAGATTTTCGAGCCGTGGGTACCGGCGCTGAAGGGGCTCGATCAGTTCACACAGGTCGAGGTGATTTACTGGTTGCACCAGTCGCGCCGGGATCTCGTCCATCAAAGTCCTGCCAATGACTCCACCACGCGAGGCACATTCGCGCTGAGGTCGCCGGTGCGGCCGAATCCGCTCGGCACATCGGTTGCGACACTCGAAGGCATCGAGGGCAACATTGTTCTGGTGCGCGGGCTCGATTGTCTCGACGGCACGCCGCTGGTCGATCTCAAGCCCGACCGCTGCCAGTTCACGCCGGTCGCGCCGGCGCAGCCCGGCGATTTCGAAACGGGCGGATAAAGGCGGGAAACTGCTGTTGCAACTCACTTGCAACTAGCGTTGAAGCCGTGCATATTACCGGAATGGACGCACGATCTCCGTTATCGCCTGACCAGGCTGCGACCCCGCCTGTGCCGGGAGGATGGCGCGCGGCACGCGGCGAGCCTTCGCTCGCCGGCATGTTCGCGTCGATCCGGGTCGCCAAGACCGGCTCGTTCTGGCGCAAGCTCGCAGCCTTCATGGGGCCGGGCTACCTGGTCGCCACGGGCTACATGGACCCCGGCAACTGGGCGACGTCGCTCGCGGGTGGTTCCAAGTTCGGTTACGCGCTGCTCGCAGTCGCGCTGATTTCCAACATCATGGCGATCATCCTGCAGGCGCTCTGCGCACGGCTGGGCGTCGGATCGGGCCGGGACCTTGCTCAAGCCTGCCGCGATGCGTTTCCGAAAGCGTTGGCATGGCCGCTATGGTTGCTCGCCGAAATCGCAATCGCCGCGACGGACCTCGCGGAGATCATCGGCACCGCCATCGGGCTCAATCTGCTGTTCGGCATTCCGCTCGAGATCGGCGTCATTGTCACGGCTCTGGATGTGTTTCTCATTCTCGCGCTGCAGGCGATCGGCTTCCGCTGGATCGAAGCCTTCATCGTCGGCATGCTCGGGATCATTTCCGCATGTTTCGCAGTTCAGATCGCGATGGCCGATCCGAACTGGGGCGAAGTGATCCGCGGCTTCGCGCCGACCACGCAGATTGTCGCCAATCGCGACATGCTCTATCTCGCGCTCGGCATTCTCGGCGCGACAGTGATGCCGCACAACCTGTATCTGCATTCGGGTCTGGTGCAGACGCGCAAATACGGCGACTCCGTTCCGGAGAAGAAGGAAGCGATCAAGCTTGCGACCATCGATTCCACCATCGCGCTGTGTCTTGCGCTGTTGATCAATGCGTCGATTCTCATCCTTGCGGCGGCTACCTTTCACAAGGCGGGGAAAACCGATGTCGCCGAACTGGAGCAGGTGCATTCGTTTCTGGCACCGCTGCTCGGATCGACACTGGCGCCGACGCTGTTTGCGATCGCGCTGTTGTGCTGCGGCCTGAGTTCGACCGTGACCGCAACGCTCTCGGGTCAGATCGTGATGGAAGGCTTTATCAACATCCGCCTCTCGCCGTGGCTGCGGCGGCTCACCACGCGCATGGTGGCGATCGTGCCGGCGGCGCTGGTGACGATTTATGCCGGTGAAAAGGGAACCGCTCAGCTTCTGATCTTCAGTCAGGTGGTTCTGAGTTTGCAGTTGCCGTTCGCGATCATCCCGCTGGTGATGTTCACTGCGAGCAAGGCCAAGATGGGCGAATTCGTAGCACCGCGCTGGTTGACCGCCGCCGCCGTGCTGATCGCAACGATTGTCGTGACGCTCAACGTGAAACTGCTGGTCGATTTCGTGACGGGCT
>JAGVII010000151.1 GCA_020056155.1 Afipia sp. | reverse complement strand
GACGGCGTGCCGCCGCCGAGAAAAATCGAGGTGACTTCCCGGCCGGGCGTGCGCGCGGCGGTGGTCTCGATCTCGCGCTCGAACGCGCGCGCGAAACGAAACTCGTCGATCGGCGCATGACGCACATGGCTGTTGAAGTCGCAGTACGGACACTTCGACAGGCAGAACGGCCAGTGCACGTAAACGCCGAACGCTGCCTGCACATCGCGGGAGGATGTCGTGCGTGCGGACGTGCTTTTCTTTTCTCCCTCTCCCGCTTGCGGGGGAGGGTTGGGGAAGGGGCTCATGGCTATCCCACCTCCCGGCGCGGAAGACGCGCCGACCTCCCCCGCAAGCGGGAGAGGTTGAAGAGTGCATTGCGCCTGTTGTCGGTGCTCATGTGAGGCAGATCTCCGCCAGCTTGACGAAGGCCTTGGCGCGATGCGACAGGCCCATGCCATGTGGAGGCAAACCATGCTTCTCGATGCTGGTCATTTCGCCGAAGGTTCGGCTGTGACCGTCCGGCAGGAACGCCGGATCGTAGCCGAAACCGGCGGTGCCGCGCGGCGGCCAGACCAGCGTGCCGTCGACGCGCGCCTCGACGTCCTCGATATGCCCGTCCGGCCAGGCGACGCACAGCGCCGAGACGAAATGCGCCTTGCGCTGCGCGGGCTCCTTCGCGCCGCGTTCTTGCAGCAGACGCTCGATCTGCGTCATGGCCGCGAGAAAATTCTTGTCCTCGCCGGCCCAGCGCGCCGAATAGATTCCGGGCTGGCCATCGAGTGCATCGACCGCCAGTCCCGAATCGTCCGCGAACGCCGGAAGCTGCGTGGCATTCGCCGCCGCGACAGCCTTGATGCGGGCATTGGCCTGAAAGGTGGTTCCGGTTTCATCGGGCTCGGCAAGGCCGAGTTCCGCCGCCGACACCGCTTCCACGCCGTACGGCGCAAGCAGTTCGCGCATCTCGGCGAGCTTGCCGGGATTGTGGGTCGCGATCACAAGGCGGCCGGTGATTCGGCGATGATCACTCATGCGCAATGGTTATCCTCAGGCGACGCGGTTGGAAGCTCGAAAATTACGCCACCGCCATTTTTTGCAGGTCCACCAGCCGGGCGATGCCCTTCTGGGCCAGTGCCATCAGGTTGAGGAACTCGTCCTGCGAGAACGGCGTCTTTTCGGCGGTGCCCTGCACCTCGATGATGCGGCCATCGCCGGTCATGACGAAGTTCGCATCGGTCTCGGCCTCGGAGTCTTCGGCGTAGTCGAGATCGAGCACCGGCGTACCGTTGTAGATTCCGCACGAAATCGCGGCGACGTTGTCGCGCAGCACGTTGTCGTTCTTCAGCATGTTGCGGGCCTTCATCCATTGCAGGCAGTCGGCCAGCGCGACCCATGCGCCGGTAATCGACGCCGTGCGGGTGCCGCCGTCGGCCTGGATGACGTCGCAGTCCACGGTGATCTGGCGTTCGCCCAGCGCAACGAGGTCCACCGTGGTGCGCAGCGAGCGGCCAATCAGCCGCTGGATTTCGACGGTGCGGCCGCTTTGTTTCCCGGCGGCGGATTCGCGGCGCATGCGCTCATGGGTGGCGCGCGGCAGCATGCCGTATTCGGCGGTGACCCAGCCGCGGCCCTGACCCTTCAGCCACGGCGGCAGGCGGTCTTCCAGCGTGGCGGTCACCAGCACGTGGGTGTCGCCGAACTTCACCATGCAGGAACCCTCGGCGTATTTGACCACACCCCGTTCCAGCGTGACGGGGCGCAGTTCGTCGGGCGCGCGACGGCTTGGCCGCATGAGAAAATCCTCCAAAAAACATGGGAAATGCCGATTTGGCGCTGCTTTTAGGGGGTTGGGGCCGCAGCGGCAAGGGTCATGCGAGCAACCATGCCGGTCGTCATTCCGGGGCGCGCGAAGCGCGAACCCGGAATCTCGCAGAACTCATCGAGATTCCGGATCAACGCGTAAAACGCGTTGTCCGGAATGACGCTGAATTTGCAGAGAATGCGGCTTGTCATGTCGCTGTCCGAGGGACAAATGTAAGGCTTAGAACCGATTTGGAGCCCGATTTGGCCCACCACGAGCCGACAGGTCATCTGATCACACCGAACGCCGGGCTGGCGCAGCTCAACGAGCGGTCGCGGGATATTTTCCGGCAGATCGTCGAGAACTATCTGGCCACCGGCGAGCCGGTGGGCTCGCGCAACATCTCGCGCCTGATCACGATGCCGCTGTCGCCGGCCTCGGTGCGCAACGTGATGTCGGATCTCGAGCAGCTCGGACTGATTTACGCACCGCATACCTCGGCGGGCCGGCTGCCGACCGAACTGGGGCTGCGCTTTTTCGTCGATGCGCTGATGCAGGTCGGCGATCTCACCGAACCCGAGCGGCAGTCGATCGAAAACCAGCTCAAGTCCGTCGGCGGTGCGCCGTCGGTCGAAGCCGCATTGAGCGAAGCGCTGACGCGGCTGTCGGGCCTGACCCGCGCTGCCGCGGTCGTGCTCACGGCAAAATCGAACGTGCGCCTCAAGCATATCGAATTCGTGCGGCTGGAGCCGATGCAGGCGCTGGTGGTGCTGGTGGCGGAAGACGGCCAGGTCGAGAACCGCGTGCTGCCGCTGCCGCCGGGCGTGCCGTCGTCGGCGCTGACCGAGGCCTCGAATTTTCTCAATGCACGGATTCGCGGACGCACGCTGGCCGAAGCACGCAGCGAACTCGAAACCGCGCTGACGGCGGGCCGCAGCGAACTCGATCAGTTGACCCAGAAAGTCATCGCGGCGGGGATTGCGAGCTGGTCCGGCGGCGCCAGCGACGAGCGTCAGCTGATCGTGCGCGGTCACGCCAACCTGCTGGAAGATCTCCACGCCATGGAGGATCTCGAACGGGTGCGGCTGCTGTTCGATGACCTCGAAGCCAAGAAGGGCGTGATCGATCTTCTGGGCCGGGCCGAGCGCGCCGACGGCGTTCGCATTTTTATCGGTTCCGAGAACAAGCTGTTTTCGCTGTCGGGCTCATCGACCATCATCGCGCCCTATCGCGACGGCGCGGGCCACATCGTCGGCGTGCTCGGCGTGATCGGCCCGACGCGGCTGAACTATGCGCGGGTTATTCCGATGGTCGATTATGCCGCCCGGATCGTCAGCCAGCTGATCGGCAAATAGCCGTTTGCGCTTGATTTTCCGCCTCTAAAGCACGATATCCGGGCTAACAATCCGACATTCCGACGACGATTTTGCTGAGAAGGGTAAGCAATGGCCAATTCCAATGGGCGCAAGGAACCGCACGACGTGTCAGCGCCGGAACCGGCGAACGACAAGGAGCCTGTGGTCTCAAAGCCTTACGTGATGCCTGACGATCCGGAAGAAGGATCGGTCGAAGCACTCACCAGGGAAGTCGCCGAGGCGAAGGACCGGATGCTGCGCACGCTCGCGGAGATGGAAAACCTGCGCAAGCGGACCCAGCGCGAAGTTACCGACGCGCGGACCTACGGCATCACCGCGTTCGCGCGCGACGTGCTCGACATCGCCGACAACCTGCAACGCGCGCTGGATGCGGTGCCGATGGAAGCGCGTGAAGCGGCCGATCCCGGCCTCAAGGCGCTGATCGAGGGCGTCGAACTGACCGAGCGTTCGCTGCACAAGACGCTGGAGAAAAACGGCGTCTCGAGGCTCGATCCGCTCGGCGAGAAGTTCGATCCGAATTTCCATCAGGCGATGTACGAAGTGCCGGATTCCTCGGTGCCCACAGGCACCGTGGTGCAGGTCGTGCAGGGCGGCTACACCATCGGCGAGCGCGTGCTGCGTCCGGCGCTGGTCGCT
>JAGVII010000022.1 GCA_020056155.1 Afipia sp. | reverse complement strand
GTGCCTCATTCATCGAGATCACCGGGAAAAGCCCGGTGATGACAGCGTGAGTGGTTATGGGTCCCCGCCGGAGCCTGTCATCGGGCCGGCGAAGCCGGACCCATTGGCGGCGACGACTGAAGAGAGCGTGTGCGGGCCGCCATAAGGAACTGCAATTGCCCCCCGCACTCACCCCCGCTTAACCACGCTGACACCTGGTTCAAACCGTCACATTCCGGAATGAACCGGATGGTAACGTGGCGCGACTAAGAAACGGCCTGACCAAGAGACGTTGAAGGCGCAGGGACGGACAATGCTGAGGGATATTCTGGTGACATCGGACGAGGAAGCGCAGCGCCTGCTGGCCGCATTCAAGGCCATTCCCAACATGCAGGGACGCCTGAAGCTCGTCGAACTCGCCGAACGCATGGCGCGCGAGAAATGCGCGTCGCGGTTGAGCGACCGGGCGCCCGCACATCTGTCCCGCTGAGCGCGACGGCTTATCCGCTGTCACGAAAAGGTGACGGCGCTTCAACATTACAACGCCTTATCGAAAGCGTTACATTTTTACTGCCGCGCATCACCCGGTTGAGCGATCAGCAACAGGAGTGACCGCTATGTGTGATTATAGCTTGCACGCCGTAGCGAGCCGGCCCGCCAAAGTGGGCGACAAGCTGGTATCGACGAAATTCCCCATGACCGTAACCCGAGGCTTCGCCGGCGAAGGCGAGCCGAACGTCGCGGTCTGTGTCCTCCCCGGCACCGAACTCTCGTTCGAACGCGAGGTGGAGTACGACGGAGGTTTCTTCAGAAAGAAGGCCCGCCACACCGTCGCGCGGTTCCGGACCGTCGATCTCGACAATCCGAACCGGCACCATGATGCGCTGGAGTTTCCTGACGGGCAGCTCATCCTGCTGACCCAGCTCGAACCCGGCCAGCGCGCCACGATTCTGCAGCTGCCCGCGATCCCGGCCCGCGAAACGGAGCCGGAGAAGGCGGAGATCACGGTTTCGCGTATCGAATCGCTGATCTACTAGGGGCGGCCGCTGAAGGACGGGCGATCCACCGCTGAACGTCGCGGCGCGTTTACGCCGCGACGCAGCTCTTGACGTAGACCCGGCGCGCGGAGCCGCGCAGCTTCTGGTCGATCGCCTGCTTGAGGCATTCGACGCGCGCCTGCGCCACGCAGAGCTGCATCTGGTCGCGCGCCTGATACTTGCCGAGATGCTTCTTCGCGGACACCGACTGGCGGCAGGTTTCCCGCTTGCCGACACGGGTAACGGAGCGGTGGTGGGGCTTGCCGTCCGCCGGCACGGCATAAGTCAGCCTGGTTCCTTCCGGAGGCGCGGATGCAATCGCGTTCGGCAGCGGATTTTGCGAAATAGCGAGATAAATCGCGCCCCCAAGCAGGGTCGCATAGATGGCGGGGGTGATGATGCGCATCGATCCTCCTGCTTCGCATGTGACAGTCTTATAACAGATACTGCCAATGCGACGCCATTGCGGCAATCGCGTGATTCGGGAACCTGCCCGCCGCGGGGCCGTTGGTCCCGCCCATGTCACGGGATCACGCCAATGCAAACCAAGCTGTTAAATCATACCGACGGCCAGCGCACCTTCGCCATCATCCTCGCCACCGGCGACGAGGTCATGACCTGCCTGAAGGATTTCGTCACCCGCGAGAACATCACCGCCGCGCAGATCAGCGCCATCGGCGCGCTCAGCGACGTGGTGCTGGAATATTTCGACTGGGAGACGAAGGACTACACGAAAATCCCGCTGCGCGAGCAGGTGGAGGTCGCCTCCCTGCTGGGCGACGTCGCCGAAGCGGACGGCAAGCCGGCGATTCATCTTCACATCGTGGTGGGGCGGCGCGACGGCAGCGCCATGGCGGGACATCTCGGCGAGGCGCATGTGCGCCCCACCCTCGAGGTCATCCTCACCGAAAGCCCGGCGCACCTTCGCAAGCGGCACGACCCCGAATCGGGACTGGCGCTGATCCGTACCGACGCTTGAAGAAGGTCAGGCCGCGATGGCCGGCCCGTCGTGCACCGCGACTTCAACCACGGACGGTTGTTGCGGTTGTTGCGGAACCGGAACGTCCATCATCGCGGGCTTGAGGATCGCGATGGTGACGAACTGGTAGTCACACGCCCTGCATGACCACAAAAACGAAACGCGATTGCGTTCGTGCTCGGACCAGAGCGGCGAAGCGATCGGCTTTCCGCACTGTGCACAAGGATGTTTATTGAGAAGAACCCCAGACTGATAAGGCATGATACGCACCTCCCGGTCCGCGCAAACTAAAGTCGTATGCGTACCGGTCGTCAAGCGCATTCGTCGCTGCGCCGCGCAACGCCAATGCGTCAGCACATCAGACATGTTTTGCGATGAAATTATTCACGCGCAATCACGCACGACGGCGTCACGCAACCGTCACTTCGCCGGCTGCCCCGCATACTGCGCGTCGGTGACGTGCTCGAGCCAGGTCGCGAAGCTGCCGCTGTCGTCGGACTCCTGCATCGCGAGGTGAGTCATCATCGTTGTCGGCGCGGCACCATGCCAGTGCTTCTCGCCCGGCGGAATCCACACTACATCGCCGGGGCGAATCTCGCGCACCGGCTCGCCTTCGGTCTGCACGCAGCCGCAGCCCGCCAGCACGTAGAGCGTCTGCCCAAGCGGATGGGTGTGCCACGCGGTGCGCGCGCCGGGCTCGAAGGTCACGCGCGTCGCATTAAGCCGCGCCGGCGCAGGCGTCTCAATGACGGGATCCTGCCACACCGTGCCGGTGAAATAGGACGCAGGCGCGCGCTTGGTCGGCACGGAGCCGGATGGCGTGATCTTCATTGGGAAACTCCGGGTGATGGATCGCCGGGACCGGCGTGAAACAGGCGCACAGTTTACGCCGCAATCCCGCAACCGGGGAGTTTTATTTCAACGAGGCAGTGACGGGTCGTCATCCGTCCGTTGCGCGTAGCGAATGCCGCGCAGTTGCAGTTCGCGCTGAATGCGCCGGGTCTTGCTGCGCGCGACGGCTTCGATCACGCGATGGAGCATGTGGTCGATCGCGGTCACAGTAGGCTCGAGGCGAACCTGCAAACGCCTGAGGCGGACGCCGCATGAGTGATGCACGATCGGCGGCGGAT
>JAGVII010000716.1 GCA_020056155.1 Afipia sp. | reverse complement strand
AATCGACAGCAGCCAGTCGAGATAGTTGCGCACGACCGTCGCCTCGGCGGACATCGGAGACATCTGCCGCAGCTTCTTCAGCTCATGCTGGGCCTTCTCGCGAGCTTCCTTCGAGAGCTTGGTCTTGTTGATCTTCTCTTCCAGATCGGCCAGTTCGTCGCGACCTTCGTCGTCGCCGAGCTCCTTCTGGATCGCCTTCATCTGCTCGTTGAGGTAGTACTCGCGCTGGGTCTTCTCCATCTGGCGCTTGACGCGCGAGCGGATTTTCTTCTCGACCTGCAGCACCGAGATCTCGCTCTCCATCAGGCCCATCACCTTCTCAAGGCGCTGGGAGACGGACAACGTTTCCAGGATGGTCTGGCGGTCGGAAATCTTGACGGCGAGATGCGACGCCACGGTGTCCGCGAGCTTCGCGAAATCCGTGATCTGCTGAACGACGCCCACCACTTCGGCGGAAATCTTCTTGTTCAGCTTCACATAGCTTTCGAAGTCGGACACGACCGAGCGCGACAGTGCTTCCGCCTCGACGCTCTTGGCATCGACGTCGGCAAGCGCCACGGCTTCGGCTTCATAGAAGTCGCTGCGGTCGGAATACTTGCCAGCCTTGGCGCGCTCGAGGCCTTCCACCAGCACCTTCACGGTGCCGTCGGGAAGCTTCAGGAGCTGCAGCACGCTGGCGAGCGTGCCGATCTCGTAAATGGAGTCGGGAGCCGGATCGTCATCGGACGCATTCTTCTGCGTCGCGAGGAAGATCAGCGCATCGTTCTTCATCACCTCTTCGAGCGCCTTGATCGATTTCTCGAGGCCGACGAACAGCGGCACGATCATGTGCGGGAAGACGACGATGTCGCGAAGCGGCAGCACCGGATAGGAGTGGCTTTCGCCGTGAACGATGACTGGACGAGGCTTTGAGGCAGTTGTCATGCCCATATTCCTTTTGTTGCGCCCCCTTGCACGCAGCCCGCCGTTCTGACGCGACTACCACAAGGTGCCTTGTGTACCGGAAAAGAAAGAGCTCTTTTGAGCCACTGGCCGCGATACGGCCACTCACCCGCCCGGGTCGATCGCTGCGAATCTCGGAAGGTATTCGTCCCGCAGCACATCATTAGGTGGCTATGCCGCAGGGGGGTGTCAAGAGAGCGAAAACCCCTGTCAGAGTTAGGTTATTCTAACGTCGCATGCGACGCGAAAACGGCTGCCGAGGTTATCGGCAGCCGGTTCCTGTTGAAAACCTGAGTGTTCGCTGGACGGCTCAGGCGCTTGCGCTGCTCTCCGCCTTGAGGTCGGAACGATCCGCGTAGATGTACAGCGGGCGCGCCGTCGCCTCGACCACTTCGCGCGAGATGACGACTTCCTCGACCCCTTCCAGACCCGGAAGGTCGAACATCGTCTCGAGCAGGATGCTTTCGAGGATTGACCGCAACCCGCGCGCGCCGGTCTTGCGCTCGATGGCCTTGCGGGCCACCGCGCCAAGCGCCTCGTCGGCGAAGGTCAGTTCGATGTTCTCCATCTCGAACAGCCGCTGGTACTGTTTCACCAGCGCGTTCTTCGGATCGGTCAGGATCTTCTTCAGCGAAGCCTCGTCGAGATCCTCGAGCGTCGCCACAACCGGCAGACGGCCGACGAATTCCGGGATCAGGCCGTACTTCAGCAGATCTTCCGGCTCCACCTCGCGGAAGATTTCGCCGGTGCGGCGGTCTTCCGGAGCCAGAACCTGCGCGGCGAAGCCGATCGACGTGGTCCGCCCGCGCGACGAAATGATCTTTTCGAGGCCCGAGAACGCACCACCGCAGATGAACAGGATGTTGGTCGTGTCCACCTGCAGGAACTCCTGCTGCGGATGCTTGCGCCCGCCCTGCGGCGGCACGGAAGCCACGGTGCCTTCCATGATCTTCAGCAAAGCCTGCTGCACGCCCTCGCCCGACACGTCGCGGGTGATCGAAGGATTGTCGGACTTGCGCGAAATCTTGTCGATTTCGTCGATGTAGACGATGCCGCGCTGCGCACGCTCGACATTGTAGTCGGCCGCCTGCAGCAGCTTCAGGATGATGTTCTCGACGTCCTCACCGACGTAACCGGCCTCGGTCAGCGTGGTCGCGTCGGCCATCGTGAACGGCACATCCAGAATGCGGGCGAGCGTCTGCGCGAGCAGCGTCTTGCCCGAACCTGTCGGACCGATCAGCAGGATGTTCGACTTCGCAAGCTCAACGTCGTTGTGCTTGGTCTGATGGTTGAGGCGCTTGTAGTGATTGTGGACTGCAACCGAGAGCACCTTCTTGGCGTGCTGCTGACCGATCACATAGTCGTCCAGAACCTTGCAAATCTCCTTCGGCGTGGGAATGCCGTCGCGCGACTTCACCAGCGACGACTTGTTCTCCTCGCGGATAATGTCCATGCACAATTCGACGCATTCATCGCAGATGAATACGGTCGGGCCCGCAATGAGTTTGCGGACTTCGTGCTGGCTCTTCCCGCAGAACGAGCAATAGAGAGTGTTCTTTGAATCGCTCGTACCGACCTTGCTCATTCCTGTCTCCGTCCGCCGCTCGATCTTGTCTCAGGGGTTCGCCCCATCCCGGTACACACTGGGATAATGTGTAGATAGAGCAAAAACCGTACCAAAAAAGACCCGCCACTCCATTTGCCGCACGAATCACGGCTGAATCGAATCCCGATCCTCGGCACCTAGCCAACCATGGTGACACCCGACTATCAAGAATTCGCTAACCGCCGAAGTACCCAACACTGTGATCTTGGCACAATTTTGCGCGTTTTCAGGCGCTTGGGATGTCGAATTCAATGCAGCGTTGCGCGAATAACACGCGCCCGAGCCCGTTGGAACTCGCTAGGCGCCCAGGATTTTCCCTTGCGGTCCGCATATATCGAACCTGCGGCTGTGGACAAGATGCCAATTAGAGGGCCCGGATGCCGCCGCCGGTAAAGCCGTGCGCTGGCGTTGTCGAACTCGCGCCGGATCTTCTCGATATCCCCCACGATGTCCTCGATTTCGAGGAGCACCGGGCGTACCACGCGCAGGTCGCGCGAGCAGTGTTTTGCACACCAGCGTCTCGTCATTCACTTTTCCGGCGCAGATTGGCCCCGCCGAAAGATTCAAATTTCAACTGCAGACGCATCGGCGATTGCGACGGCGTCGCCGCCGCGCGGCGGCTGCACCCGAAAAGCCTGCGTCCTACCCCAAATGGATGAAGGCGTTCACGCCAAAAAAAACGGACGCCCGAAGGCGTCCGCTTTTCATGTCACAATCAGGGCCCTCGCGTCACGGAAGCTTCGGCGTGGCTTCCTCTGCGCGCTTTTCGATCACCTTGTCGACGATGCCGAAGTCGCGGGCCATCTCGGCGGTCAGGAACTTGTCGCGCTCCAGCGCATCCTCGATCGCCTTGAAGGTCTGGCCGGTGTGCTTGACGTAGATTTCGTTCAGCCGCTTCTTCAGGTTCAGGATCTCCTGCGCGTGCAGCATGATGTCGGTGGCCTGGCCCTGGAAACCGCCCGACGGCTGATGGACCATGATGCGCGAATTCGGCAGCGAGAAGCGCATGTCCTTTTCGCCGGCCGCGAGCAGCAGCGAACCCATCGAGGCGGCCTGGCCCGTGCACAGGGTCGAGACCGGCGGACGGATGAACTGCATGGTGTCATAGATCGCCAGACCCGATGTCACCACGCCGCCCGGCGAGTTGATGTACATCGAGATTTCCTTCTT